>NZ_JAMYSB010000010.1:0-231711 GCF_040321695.1 Mesorhizobium sp. M0292 | reverse complement strand
CTCGAACCACTCCAAAACCCCTTCGGGCCAAAAGTGTTACCCATGTCTCCGATATAAACCGTAACCTATGTGTCCGGAATGGACCGGCGTAGGGTGGCGGAGAGGGAGGGATTCGAACCCCCGATGGGCTTGCACCCATGCCGCATTTCGAGTGCGGTGCATTCGACCACTCTGCCACCTCTCCGCGGTCATGGTCGGCCGTTGCCGGCGCGGCGCACTAGATAACGGCTGGGCGGGCAGGTTACAAGGCCAAATCCGCGGGGGAATTCAGCTTCCTGTGCGGGCTCTGTCTGGAGGGCTGCGTTGCGGCCACGTCGGCAGATGGGGCCAACCGGTCCTCGACCGGAGAGATCGGGGGCGGCAAGGAGGCGGCGTGTCCAAGGATTCCGCCCGTTTGCCTTGACTCGCACCGAACCTTCGGTTAGGGGAAGCGCGCAATCGGCGTGGAGGGTTCTTCCACGCCGCTTGTTTTTCGAACCCGCAGACTGACAAAAAGACGGCCGAACCGCGTGACGCGGCTCATCGAGGCCGACCGAACAGCGAAAGGCAAAAAATGTTCGCAGTCATTAAAACGGGCGGTAAGCAGTATCGCGTTGCCGCCAACGATCTCCTGAAGATCGAGAAGCTCGAAGCCAATGTCGGCGATATCGTCGAAATCGGCAGCGTCCTCGCCCATGGCGAAGGCGAAAATGTCACCTTCGGCGCCCCGTTCGTCGATGGCGCTCTGGTCACGGCGGAAGTCGTCGAGCAGGGCAAGAACCGCACCGTCATCGCTTTCAAGAAGCGTCGCCGGCAGAATTCGCGCCGCAAGATCGGCCACCGCCAGCTTCTGACCACCGTGCGGATCGCCGAGATCCTGCTGGGTGGCGCCAAGCCTTCCAAGAAGGCCTCAGCCAAGGTGGAAGCCAAGGAAGTCAAGGCTGACGTAGCGCCCGAGGCGAAGGCCGAGGCCGCGCCGAAGGAAGCCAAGGCGAAGAAGGAAGCCAAAGCCGAGGCTGCTCCGAAGGATGAAGCCAAGACGGAGACCGCCGTCGCCGCGCCGCTGTTCAAGGCGCCGAAGGGCGAGCCGGACGATTTGGCCGTGATCAAGGGCATCGGCCCGGTTGCCGCCGGCCAGCTGCACGAGCAGGGCATCACCACCTTCGCCCAGCTTGCCAAGCTGTCGGACAAGGACGTGGCCAAGATCGACGCGCACATGCCCTTCAGCACCGACCAGATCAACGACTGGCGCGAGCAGGCCAAGGAACTGGCGAAGAAGTAAAACGAACCGGCGACAAGGTCGCCGGATCGGACTTGAAACGGAACGCGAACGCGTTCATAAGACCATTCAAGCGCCCCAGGGCGCATCGGAGTTAGTTAGATGGCACACAAGAAAGCTGGCGGCTCGTCGCGCAACGGTCGCGACTCGCATTCCAAGCGTCTGGGCGTGAAGAAGTTCGGCGGCGAAGCCGTCATCCCGGGCAACATCATCATCCGTCAACGCGGCACCACCTGGCATCCCGGCGTCAATGTCGGCATGGGCACGGACCACACCCTTTTTGCGCTCGAGACCGGCGCAGTCACCTTCAACAAAAAAGCCAACGGCCGAACCTACGTATCGGTCAACCCGATTACCAAAGCCGCGGAGTAGCCGGTTCCGCACTATAAAACCGGCGCCCATCTCGGGAACCGGTGTCTGGCCAAACCAGTGAATGGAGCCAGGAAAAGGATCAGGGGAGATGGGTTTTCCATCTCCCCTTTTTTCTTGCCTGGAGGACGTCGAATGGTTGCCGAAGCGGAAGACACCGAAGACGAAAGTTACGCGATAGATTGCCCGGTGCTGGCCACGGAGCGGCTGGTGATGCGCGCTCCCTGCGAAGCCGATATCGCGCAACTGGTCGAGCTTGCCGACAACCGTCACGTCGCCGAGATGCTGGCCCGCATGCCGCACCCCTATGGTGAGGCCGAGGCACGCGCCTTCCTGGCTATGACCCGGTCGCGCCGGGCCGGCATCGCCTACGCCCTGACGCTCGCCGGCACCGACATTTTCGTCGGCTGCGCCGGCCTCAACATGACCGATCGCGGGCTGGAGCTCGGCTACTGGATCGGCGAGCCCTACTGGAAGCGCGGCTATGCGACGGAGGCCGCGCACGCGTTGGTCGACCTCGCCTTCCAACGGACCTCGATCCAGGTGCTGCAGGCTTCGACGCGGGTGATCAATCCGGCCTCGCGCCGGGTCATCCACAAATGCGGCTTCCAGTATGCCGGCCAGGGCATGCTGAACTCGATCGTCGCCGGCCAGGTGCCGGTCGAGCGGTACCGGCTGGACAGAAAGACCTGGATCAGCCTGCGCAACTGGGTGCATTTCTAGGTGTTTTGATATTCAGGTGAGGCCGGCCTGCAAACGCGGGTTTATGCGCTTCCGGTGCACGTACTTAAGTACGCTCCGCTCCGGTTCTCGGGAGCCGCCATTCTCGGCTCGGCCTGACCTGAATCTCAACACACCTAGCGCGTGCCTCCAAACGACAGGTTTGGCAACGTTGGTTGTGGATCGGACTCAACTCAGCCCATCTCGACCCAGATCGGGAGATGGTCCGACCCGACCGCTTGACGGTCGACCCACAGGCGCTTCAGCGATCCGGCGAGCGAGGCCGAGGTGAAGATGTAGTCTATGCGCTTGTGGCGGCTTGTGTCTTCGGGTCGCGTGGGATCGACCCAGGTGACGACGTCTGCTGTGTTCAGGCGCTGGGCAACGTCGACCGCGAGATCGGCGGTCAGCGGCATACCGAATTCATGGTCCGGGCGGCCGACGAGTTCGACATATTCGGGCGAGCCGGGCAGCATGTTGAAGTCGCCCATGACGATGAAGGCTTCGGGATAGGGCAGGTCCGGCAGGCCGATCTCGGGAATGCCGGAGAGGCCGCCGCCCTCGAAGGCATAGTTCAACAGGCGCTGGCGCAGGAAACGGATCTGGCTGGCGCGTTCAACCGGACTGCGATGGTCGAGATGCGTGGAATAGAAGCGGATGAAGCCGAGCGGGGTCTCGACCAGCGCCTCGAGTGCGCCGCGCTGGAAGTTCATCGCCTCAAGGCTGCGGCTGCGCGGCAAAAGCAGATTGCGCGACAGATGGATCGGCGTCTTCGACAGCACCATGTTGCCGAGCTGGAAAGTGGTGGTGACGGCGCGGCCGGCCTCCAGGCGCGAGCCGACATTGACCTCGAAATTGCTGCCGTAGGCGGCAAAATATTCGGGCAGCGCCTCGCCGATCTCGGCGACCATGTCGCGGTTGCCGTTCCTCGGATTGTTGCGGGTCACTTCCTGCAGCGCGATCACATCGGCGCCGCGAACCGCCGCGGCGATGCGGCCGAGATCGTAGCGGCCATCCAGACCGATACCGTACTGGATGTTGTAGCTTACAACCTTCATTCCCGCGCCCCTCAAGCTCCGTCCGCGAACACTGCTACCGCGTCCCCGGCAAAAGGGCATCCGGCGCCTTAGTCGCAAAACGGCCTCGCCCTTGGCCGCGCCTTGGTTTAGAGCAAGGCGCGAGATCTAAAGCAAAGCCGCAAGGCCAACAGAAACTGCGTAGTCCAATGAAATTTCTCGATCAAGCCAAGGTTTATATCCGCTCCGGCGACGGTGGCGCCGGCTCTGTGTCGTTCCGGCGCGAAAAATTCATCGAGTTCGGCGGCCCGGATGGCGGCGACGGTGGCCGCGGCGGCGATGTCTGGCTGGAAGCGGTCAATGGGCTGAACACGCTGATCGACTATCGCTACCAGCAGCACTTCAAGGCCAAGACCGGTGTCCACGGCATGGGCCGCAACATGACCGGCGCCAAGGGCGCCGATGTGACGCTCAAGGTGCCGGCCGGAACCCAGGTGTTTGCCGAGGACAATGAGACGCTGATCTGCGACCTGACCGTGGTCGGCCAGCGCTTCCTGCTGGCCAAGGGCGGCAATGGCGGTTTCGGCAACCAGCATTTCAAGACCTCGACCAACCAGGCGCCTCGCCGCGCCAATCCGGGCCAGCCCGGCGAAGAGATGAATGTCTGGCTGCGGCTGAAGCTGATTGCCGACGCCGGCCTGGTCGGGCTGCCCAATGCCGGCAAGTCGACTTTTCTGGCAACCGTCACCGCAGCCAAGCCAAAGATCGCCGACTACCCCTTCACCACGCTGCATCCAGGTCTCGGCGTTGCCCGCATCGATGCGCGCGAATTCGTCATCGCCGACATTCCGGGCCTCATCGAGGGCGCGCATGAGGGTGTCGGCATCGGCGACCGGTTCCTCGGCCATGTCGAGCGCACGCGTGTGCTTTTGCATCTGGTTTCGGCGCAGGAGGAAAATCCGGGCAAAGCCTATAAGACCGTGCGCGCCGAGCTCGACGCCTATGGCAATGGGCTGATCGAGAAGGTCGAGATCGTGGCGCTCAGCCAGGTCGATATCCTCGATGCCGATGAGCGCAAGAAGAAGGTTGCGTCGCTCAAACGCGCTGCCGGCCGCGCGCCGATGCTGCTGTCGGCGGCCACCGGCGAGGGCGTCGAAGCGGTGCTGCGCGCGCTGATGGCGGTTGTCGGCGAAGCGCGCGACAGGGCTGCCGCTCCCGTCGAGACCCGCTGGGACCGATAGCGATGACGGCGCAGTCGCTGACAAAATACCGGCGCATCACGGTCAAGATCGGTTCGGCCTTGCTGGTCGACCGCACCAGCGGCCTGAAGCGCGACTGGCTTGCCTCGCTTGCCGAGGATATTGCGGTGCTGGCCAATGGTGGCGCCGAGATCCTGGTCGTGTCCTCCGGCGCCATTGCGCTCGGCCGCACCATTCTCGGTCTCGGCAAACGGGCGCTGAAGCTGGAAGAAAGCCAGGCGGCTGCGGCCGTCGGCCAGATCGCGCTGGCCGGCGCGTGGTCGGACGCGCTGGGCAAGGGCGCGCTGAAATCAGGCCAGATCCTGCTGACGCTCGGCGACACCGAAGAGCGCCGCCGCTATCTGAATGCCCGCGCGACGATCTCGACGCTGCTCAAGATGAAGGCGGTGCCGGTCATCAATGAGAACGACACGGTGGCGACCTCCGAAATCCGCTATGGCGACAATGACCGGCTGGCGGCCCGGGTGGCGACGATGATGGGCGCCGACCTGCTGGTGCTGCTCTCCGACATTGACGGGCTCTATACGGCGCCGCCGGCGCGCGATCCCGATGCAAAATTCATTCCGGTGGTCGACCGCATCACGCCCGATATCGAGGCTATGGCCGGGGCGGCCGCATCCGAACTGTCGCGCGGCGGCATGCGCACCAAGCTCGATGCCGGCAAGATCGCCACCGCCGCCGGCACCGCCATGATCATCACCTCGGGCACCAGGCTGTCGCCACTGATGGCGATCGAGCGTGGCGAGCGCGCCACCTTCTTCAGGCCGAGCGCCAATCCGGTGAAAGGCTACAAGACCTGGATCGCCGGCCAGCTCGAACCGGCCGGGCGGCTCACCGTCGACGCCGGCGCCATCGGTGCGCTGCTGTCCGGCAAATCTTTGCTGCCGGCCGGCGTCAGGCTGGTCAGCGGCAATTTCTCGCGCGGTGACACGGTGGCCATCCTGTCGCCGGAAGGGCGCGAGATCGCGCGCGGGCTTGTTGCCTACGATGCCGCCGATGCCGTAAGGATCGCAGGCCTGAAGACAGCGGAGATCGAAACCGTGCTCGGCTACGAGGCGCGCTCGGCGATGATCCACCGCGACGATCTGGTGGTGAGCGATCCGGGTGACCAGATACGGGCTGCCGGCCAGGTATGGGCCGGGGGCGAGGTAAGCGGAGGATGAGACATGCTGAAGTTGCATGAACAATCCGGGGATGACACCGTCGCGCTGATGGCTGATATCGGCCGCCGTGCCCGCGCGGCCGCCCGACCGTTGGCGATTGCGACCGCCGCCGCCAAGGATGCCGCACTTCTCGCCATGGCCGACGCGATCATCGCGCGCCAGCAGCAGATTCTCGATGCCAACGCCATCGATGTCTCTAACGGACACGAATCGGGCTTGTCCGGCTCCTTCATGGACCGGTTGAAGCTCGATCCGGCGCGCACCCGTGCCATGGCGGATGGCATCCGTGAAATCGCCGAGCTCAGGGACCCGGTCGGCGATGTGATTGCCGCCTGGGATCGCCCCAACGGCCTGCAGATCGAGCGCGTGCGCACGCCGCTCGGCGTTGTCGGCGTCATTTATGAAAGCCGGCCGAATGTGACGGCGGATGCCGGCGCGCTCTGCCTCAAGGCCGGCAATCCGGTGATCCTGCGCGGCGGCTCGGACTCGCTCAATTCGTCCGCCGCCATTCATGCCTGCCTGGTCGAGGGGCTGAAGGCCGCCGGCCTGCCGGAAGACGCCATTCAGCTGGTGCCGACCACCGACCGCGCCGCCGTCGGCGAGATGCTGAAAGGGCTTGGCGGCAATCTCGACGTCATCATTCCGCGGGGCGGCAAGAGCCTGGTCGGGCGCGTCCAGAGCGAGGCGCGGGTGCCGGTCTTTGCCCATCTTGAAGGCATCTGCCATCTCTACATCGACCGCTCGGCCGATCTCGACATGGCGGTCAGGATCGCCGTCAACGCCAAGATGCGGCGCACCGGTGTCTGTGGCGCTGCAGAGACTTTGCTGGTCGACCGCGCGGTGGCCTCCACACATCTGGTGCCGATCCTCGACGCGCTACGCGCCGCCGGCTGCGAGATCCATGCCGATCAGGAAGTGATGAAGCTGTTCTTCGACGCCAAGCCGGCGACCGATGCCGACTGGATGACCGAATATCTCGAGGCCATCATCGCGGTAAAGCTGGTAGACGGAATTGCCGGTGCCATCGACCATATCGAGACGTTCTCCTCACACCACACAGAGGCGATCATCGCCGAGGATACCAAAGCGGTCGAGCGGTTCTTCAACGAGATCGACTCGGCGATCCTTTTGCACAATGCCTCGACGCAGTTCGCCGATGGCGGCGAATTCGGCATGGGAGCCGAGATCGGCATCGCCACCGGCAAGATGCATGCGCGCGGTCCGGTCGGCGTCGAACAGCTGACCTCGTTCAAATACCGCGTGCGCGGGTCGGGACAGGTGAGGCCTTGAATCATTCGCGTCAGGGCTTGAGGCATTGAGCCCAGACACCCCCCTCTGTCCTGCCGGACATCTCCCCCGCAAGGGGGGAGATCAGCTTTTTCTTCCGCTTTCGCGAATCACCAACGTTGCAAGAAAAGTGCCTTTGCCGAAGCTGCTGATCTCCCCCCTTGCGGGGGAGATGCCCGGTAGGGCAGAGGGGGGTGCCTAGCACCATGCTGTCGTCCCTTCAGCCCGCCATCCCCTCGCACTACCTCCGTATGCCGCATGCCGAGAAAGGCCTCGCCGTCGGCCTGTTCGGCGGATCGTTCAACCCGCCGCATGCCGGCCATGCGCTGGTGGCGGAAATTGCCTTGCGGCGCCTCGCGCTCGACCAATTGTGGTGGATAGTGACGCCTGGCAATCCGCTGAAGAGCACCAGGGAATTGGCGCCGCTGAGCGACCGGCTGCTCCAGTCGGAGCAGGTCGCCAAGAACCCGAAGATCAAGGTCACCGCCTTCGAGGCGGCGCATCATATTCGCTTCACCGCCGACACGCTGGCGCTGGTCAAGGCACGCAATCCCGGCGTCGACTTCGTCTGGATCATGGGCGCCGACTCACTTCGCGATTTCCACCGTTGGCAGCGCTGGCGCCAGATCGTCATGACCTTCCCGATCGCCGTCATCGACCGCCCGGGCGCGACGCTGTCCTTCCTGTCCTCGGTCGTGGCCAAGACCTTCGACTATGCCCGCGTCGACGAGGGTGACGCGCCCCGGCTCGCCCGCATGAAGGCGCCGGCCTGGACCTTCATCCACGGCCCACGCTCGTCGCTGTCATCGAGTGCTATTCGCCAGCAAGCCAAGGGGTAACTCCGTAAGACCAGATCGCCGATGTCGCTTTTACGGCGGCCTTTCGCGATTGGCTGGGCGATGCTGCGCTGGATATGGCCACTTCAGTGAACCAGACCGACATCGACCCCAATCATGGCGCCCCGCCGGCGCCCGTGATCGCCATTGCCAGCGTAATCGTGTCGATGGCGCTGATCGCGGTCGGCAACGGGTTGATGTTCGCCTATATCCCGGTCCGGCTTGGCGTCGAGCGCTTCGATCCGACCTGGGCCGGGCTGATCATCACCGGCCTGTCTGCCGGCGGACTTGCCGGCTGTATCCTGACCGGGCCGCTGGTGCGCCGCGTCGGGCATGCCCGGGCCTTCATGGTGCTGTCGGCGTTGATTGCGCTGTCCAATGCTGCCATTGCCGCCGGCACCTACCCGCTGCTGTGGATCGCGGCGCGCGCGCTTTACGGTTTTGCCATATGCGGCCTGTTCATCGTCGCCCAGAGCTGGCTCAACGATGCCGTCGCAAACGCCATTCGCGGCCGGGTGATGGCGGTGTTTTACGTCGCCTATGTCGCCGGACTTGGCGTCGGCTATGCCCTGCTGGCGGCGGTCGACATCGCGACGGCGCAGGCGCCGCTGATCGGCATTGCCTTCACCGCAGTGTCGATCCTGCCGGTCGGCATGACGCGGTTGGCTCAACCGCCGCCACCTCGCGCAGCCTCCGTGGCGCTCGGTCGCGCCTGGCGGATCTCGCCGGTCGGCGTGGCCGGCATGCTGGCCGTCGGCGGCCTGTCGATGGCGATCGCCGGGTTCGCACCGATCCATGCCACGGCCAAGGGCTACAGCCAGGCCGATGTGGCGCTGCTTTTGTCGGCGATGCCCGTCGGCACGCTGATCCTGCAGATACCGCTCGGCTGGATTTCCGACCGTACCGATCGCCGTTACGTGCTGGCCGGCGCTGCGGCACTGGCCATCGTCGCCGGTATTCTGGCCATCGGCTTCGACGGCGGCGCGCTGATGGTGCTCGTGGTGATCTACATCGTCTGGGACGGCGCCTCGGAATCGATCTATTCGCTGGCCAGCGCGCATGCCGCCGACCGCGCCGGCAAGGACGACATGGTGGCGCTGTCGAGTTCGCTGCTGTTTGCGTGGTCGCTGTCGGGCTTCATCGTGCCGGGCATCGTGACGGCGCTTTCGGCTGTCTATGGAACGCAGGCCTTCATCTATGTGGCGATCATCATCGCCACCGTGTTCTGCCTGTTCGTGCTGTGGCGGGTGGCGACGACACCGGCCGTCCCTGCCACGGAAACCGGCAGTTTCGCGCCGATGTCGGCGCAGGCGCCATTGCCGGTAGAGCTCGCCTTCGCGCCGGAAGAGCAGCGCTGACGTTGCTTCGCTATTGCCTGGTCGCGGAAGGCTCCTGCCGCACCCCTGGCGGCGGCGCCGGTACCGAGATGGCCTCGGCGTCGAACGCCTGCTTGACGCGTTTGGTGAGATCGATCTGGGTGGCGAAGAAATCCGCCGCCGTGGTCCAGTAGCGCAAGGTGATGGCGACGCTGGCATCGCCCACCGTGGCGACGAAGGCGATCGGCGCCGGCTCTCGCTTGACGCGGCGCTCGCCGCCGGCAACGCCCAGCATGGTTTTCTGCGCCAGGTCGATGTCGTTCCAGGAGCCGATGCTCAGCGTGATGTCTCCGCGGCGCACACCGTTGCGGGTAAAATTGCGCACCGGCTGGTTCCACAGCGTCGAATTGGGCGCCAGCACATAGACGCCGTCTGTCGTGCGGAGCTTGGTGGCGAACAGGCCGATTTCCTCGATTGTGCCGGAAATGGCGCCGACCTCGACATATTCGCCGATGCGGAATGGCCTGAGCGCCAGAAGCATGATGCCTGCGGCGATGTTCTGCAGCGTGCCTTGCAGCGCCAGGCCGATGGCCAGCCCGATGGCGCCGATGGCGGCGATGATCGAGGCCGTCTGCACGCCGAACTGGCCGAGCACCATGATGACCACCAGGATCAGGATGGCGTAGCGCACGATCTTCGAGAAGAAATGGCGCAGCGTCGCGTCGAAATCATGGATATGGCCGAGGCCGGCTGAGATCGATCGTTCTGCGAGCCCGGCGACGAGATAGCCGACGACCAGCAGGATGATGGCGCCGATGGCGGAGAAGGAATAGGAAACGATCAGTGTGCTGAGTTGCGCAAGGCCAGCCTGCACGGTGAGCAGCGTGTTCTGGGGGTCGATTGGCATCAGGAAAATCCGTTTGGGGGGTGTGTCGATAACCCCTGCCGCGGCCATGGGTTCCGATTTTTCTCAAGGCGCCGGAACCGGAAGACGTGCACCGCGTTCGCGCTGGCAGGGCCTCCCGTCTTGAAACTGCAAGGGAACTCTGCCTATCTATAGGGTGTCACCTGATTTCGTGGGTGATTTGGTTGTTCTTGCTGCGAAAGGAAATACACTGAGAACAGCATTGCGGAAGAAGGCTGACATCATGCCTTCGCCGGCCAGGATCAGCGTAGATGACGCCGTGTCCCGTGCCATCAAGACAGTCCTTGCCAGTCTGGAAGACTCCAAGGCCGAAAATATTGTCTCAATCGACATTCAGCGGAAATCGAGCCTCGGCGACTATATGGTCATCGCGTCGGGCCGGTCGCACCGTCATGTCTCGGCTGTCGCCGACCACCTGCTCAAGGCGCTCAAGGATGCCGGTCTCGGCACGGCGCGCGTCGAGGGGCTGTCCGGCGCCGACTGGGTCCTGATCGATTCAGGCGACATCATCGTCCATGTCTTCCGCCCAGAAGTCCGCGAATTCTACAATCTTGAAAAGATGTGGCAGGCGCCGGACCTCGAGGAAGAGACCTTGCACTGAGCTCCGTCTCATTCGTAACCATCCTGGGTGCCGACATGGATTGAAAGCTCGCCGAGGCAGGGATGAAGATAGCAGTTCATGCCGTGGGCCGGATGAAGACCGGCCCCGAGAGAGAACTCGCCGACCGCTATTTCGAGCGTTTCGCCAAGAGCGGCCCGGCGATCGGGCTCGAATTCTCTGGTGTCGCCGAGATCGCCGAGGGACGCGCCCAGAAGCCCAATGAGCGCCGCCGCGAGGAAGGCCAGAAGCTGCAGGCACAGTTGCAGCCGGGCACGGTGCTGTTCCTGCTCGACGAACGCGGCAAGAACCTGTCCTCAGACGATTTCGCCAACCGTATCGGCCAGTTGCGCGACGGCGGCCGCAAGGCGCTGGTCATCGCCATTGGCGGCGCCGACGGGCACGACCAGTCGATTCGCGACCAGGCTGAGCTGATGGTCTCGTTCGGCGCGGCGACCTGGCCGCACCAACTGGTGCGCGTCATGCTGGGCGAGCAGCTCTATCGGGCGGCAACGATTCTTTCAGGACATCCCTACCACCGTTCGTAAATCACTGGGTGGTGGGTCAATCGTCCGGATTTCCGCCCCAATGCGCGGCTGTTTTGTGCTAGGCTTCGGTTCGATCATGGTTGATGGTTCGTTAACGAAGCCACGCATAGAGTCGGGCTTCAATGGCTGACAACGGGAAATCACGAACGGGCTTCCGGCACGCGCGCTGCGGCATCGCTGCAGCGGTGGTTTTGCTGTCGCTCGGGCTTGCGCGGGCCGAAAATACGCTGGACGTGGCGCCCGACCCCGATCTGAGCCGTGCCGAATATGAGAAGGTGTCGGCCGAGATCACGCTGTCGTCCGAACGGCTGGCCAAGCTCGCCGCCGACATTGCTTCGGTCAAGAAGGACCATGCCTCGATCACCGCGGCGCTTATCCAGTCGGCTATGACCGAGCAGAAGCTCGGCCAGGACATCGAGGATATCGGCGCCAGGCTCGAAGGACTGAAGGGCGAGGAACAGAAGATCCGTGTCTCGCTGGCGGCGCGGCGCGACGTGCTGGCCGAGGTGCTGGGCGCGCTGCAGCGCATGGGGCTCAATCCGCCGCCGGCGATCCTGGTCAAGCCGGAAGACGCACTGTCGTCGGTGCGCAGCGCCATCCTGCTCGGCGCAGTGGTGCCCGAACTGCGCCAGCAGACCGACAAATTGCTGGCCGACCTCAGGGAACAGACCCGGGTGACGGCCTCGATCGAGGCCGAGCGGACGCGGCTGACAGCGGCGGTCGGCGAGCAGACGGCGGAAAAGAAACGCCTCTCCATGCTGCTCGAAGCCAAGCAGAAGCTCGAGGCGGACACCTGGACGGCGATGGCCGCCGAAAAGCAGCGGTCCCAGGCGCTTGCGGCCAAGGCCGGCAGCCTGAAAGAGCTGATCGCTTCGCTTGAAGCCGACAAGAGCCGCAAGGCGGCGGATGCCGTCAAGGCAGGCGAACAGAAAGCGGCCGACAGCGATAAGCCGGACGCCGATAACGCCGATGCAGGCACAACCGCGTCGACGGAGCTGGCTTCGCTGCCCGTGCCGGAAGGCAACCGCCTCACCGCCGCCGCGCCGTTTTCGGCACTTCAGGGACAAGTCTCGCTGCCGGTCACCGGCAAGATCAAGCTGCGTTTCGGGGCCGATGACGGTAACGGCGCGGTGATGCTCGGCGACATGGTTGCGACACAATCGGGAGCCATCGTCACGGCACCGGCGGACGGAAATGTGCTTTATGCGGGGCCTTTTCGCTCCTATGGTCAACTCTTGATCCTCAATGCGGGAGACGGCTATCATGTCGTCCTGGCGGGGATGAGCAGAATCAGCGTCGCGTCTGGCCAGTCGGTGCTCGCAGGAGAGCCGGTCGGCGCGATGGGAGAGGCCCGGGTGGCAAGCACCTCGGCCTCGAAGAATGGAAATGCCACGCCGGAACTCTATGTCGAGTTCCGCAAGGATGGAAAACCCGTCGATCCGACCCCATGGTGGGCGGACCGCTTCTCTGGAAGGACGTGAAATGATGCGGAAACTGTCGCTTCTTATTGCCGGTGCGCTGATGGGCGCGTCAGCGATGAGCCTGGTCTATGGCGCGCCCGGCTCGACGGCGAACGCTGCAGGCTCCGAGACCTATAAGCAACTGGCGATCTTCGGCGACATCTTCGAGCGCGTGCGGGCGCAGTATGTGACGCCGCCGGACGACAAGTCGCTGGTCGAAAACGCCATCAACGGCATGCTCACCTCGCTCGACCCGCACTCCTCCTACATGAATGCCGAGCAGGCGCAGGACATGCGTGTGCAGACCAAGGGTGAGTTCGGCGGCCTTGGCATCGAGGTCACCATGGAGAACGATCTGGTCAAGGTGATCACGCCGATCGACGACACCCCGGCTGCCAAGGCAGGCGTGCTGGCCGGCGACTATATCGCCAAGATCGACGGCCAAGAGGTTCGCGGCCTGACGCTCAACGATGCGGTCGAAAAGATGCGCGGCCTGGTCAATACACCGATCAAGCTGACCATCCTGCGCCAAGGCGCCGACAAGCCGATCGAGCTGACGGTGGTGCGTGACATCATCAAGGTCAAGGCGGTCAAGTTCCGGGTCGAGAACGACATCGGCTACATGAAGATCACCTCCTTCACCGAAAAGACCTATGACGACCTCGAGAACGCCATCGACACCATCAAGAAGCAGGTGCCGAACGACAAGCTCAAGGGCTATGTGCTCGATCTCAGGCTCAACCCGGGCGGCCTGCTCGACCAGGCGGTGAGCGTGTCCGACGCCTTCCTCGACCGTGGCGAGATCGTCTCGACCCGCGGCCGCGACCCGAAGGACGTCACACGCTTCGACGCCAAGGCAGGCGACGACATCGGCGCCAAGCCGCTGATCGTGCTCGTCAATGGCGGTTCGGCCAGCGCCTCCGAGATCGTCGCCGGCGCGCTGCAGGACCTGCGCCGCGCGACAGTGGTCGGCACGCAGTCCTTCGGCAAGGGCTCGGTGCAGACCATCATCCCGCTTGGCGAGAACGGCGCGCTGCGCCTGACGACGGCGCTCTATTACACGCCGTCCGGCAAGTCGATCCAGGGCAAGGGCATCACGCCCGACATCAAGGTCGACCAGCCGCTGCCGCCCGAACTGCAGGGCAGGGACCTGACGCGCGGCGAATCGGACCTCAAGGGCCATATCAAGGGCGCCGACGAGAGCGATACCGGCTCGGGCTCGGCTGCCTATGTGCCGCCGGATCCGAAGGACGATCTGCAGCTGATCTATGCCGAACAGCTGCTGCGCGGCCAGAAGACCGATCCGGCATTCCCGCCGAATCCGGAGAAGGCAGTGCTCAACCAGTAAAATCGACTGGTAGCTCTGGCTGCCCAATCGAAGCGATGCAATGCTGCCGGGACCGTGAGGTTCCGGCAGTTTGATTCGGGGACCGCTGGGCGCTGCGCCTCAAAAGGCGCAGGGGACGCGCCGTCAGTTTTGGATCTGCGCATGGCGAAAAGATTTCGCTGATCACGCGCCCGGGGGATGCGGCTTGGCTGACGTCGGCAAGGACATCGAACGCCCGCTCGGACAGACCGTCCGACCGCGTGCCGCGTCGCGCGGGATCAGCGCTGGCGCCGTCGCGGCGACGCTGGTCGTGCTGGCCGCGGTCGGCATCTCCGGTGCGATCGCGCTGCGCGAGAAGCCGTTCCGCAAACCGGAAGCAATCGCGCTCTCGACGCCGAAGGTGACGGCGGCGGCCGAGCCCGCGGCCGCAGCGCCCACTGCTCAAGCGACGGCGGCAGCGCCGAAGGCGGAAACGCCCAAGGCCAGCGGTCCGCAGATCATCCATGTGCAGTCCCAGGAGGGTGATGGCCCGCCCAATGCAGCCATCGTCATCCACGACCCGTCGACGATCGGCCAGAACCTGAAGATCGCGCATATCCCCGACAGGGCGCTGATCGAGGCCAGCGACACCGGCCCGTTGCCGGTTCGCGCCGCTGACGGCCGGCGGCCGTTCGATGTCTATGCGCGGCCGTGGTCGGGTTCGCGTGGCGCTCGAGTGGCAATCGTCATCGGCGGGCTTGCCGTGTCGCAGACCGGCACGCAGGCCGCGATTGCCAAGCTGCCGGCCGAAGTGACGCTGGCTTTTGCGCCGCAAGGCAACAGCATCGGCCGCTGGATGCAGGCGGCACGGCAGAGCGGGCATGAGGTGGTCATGCAGGTGCCGCTCGAACCGTTCGACTATCCCAACGTCAATCCCGGCCGCAACACGCTGACGGTGGCGGCAAGCCCGGACGACAATCTGAAGAATCTGCGCTGGGCGCTGTCGCGGACCACCAACTATACCGGCGTCATGAACTATATGGGGGCGCGCTTTTCGGCCGACGCGACGGCGATGGGGCCGTTCATGGCCGAGCTTGGCAAGCGCGGCCTTGCCTATGTCGATGACGGCTCGTCCGCGCGGAGCCTGGCGTCCGATCTCGCCTTGAAGGACGGTGTGCCGTTCGTCGCCGGCGATACGGCAATCGACGCCGTGCAGGACCGCGGCGCCATCCTGAAAAAGCTCGACGCGCTGGAAGCGACCGCGCGTGCCAAAGGCTCCGCCGTCGGCATCGGCTCGGCCTTCGACCTCACCGTCGATACCGTGGCGTCCTGGGTGGTCGAAGCAAAAAAGCGCGGCATCGAGATCGTGCCGATCTCGGCGGTGGCCATCGACCCGGAAAAAGGCTGATCATGACGAAGAAACCTGTCGACCCCAAGACGCTGCCATACCGCCCCTGTGTCGGGCTGATGATCCTCAATGGCGACGGGCTGGTCTGGGTCGGGCACCGCATCGCCGAGCCGGACAGCGAATTCGCCGGCACCACGCAGCTCTGGCAGATGCCGCAAGGCGGCATCGACGAGGGCGAGGAGCCGCTGCAGGCGGCCGGGCGCGAGCTCTATGAAGAGACCGGCATGCGCTCGGTCACGCTGCTGGCCGAGGCGCCGCACTGGATCAATTACGACCTGCCGCCCGATCTGGTCGGCATAGCCCTCAAGGGGCGTTATCGCGGCCAGACGCAGAAATGGTTCGCCTACCGCTTTCACGGCGAGGCCAGCGAGATCCAGATCAATCCGCCGCCCGGCGGCCACACCGCCGAATTCGATGAATGGGCATGGCGGCCAATGCAGGACCTGCCCGATCTGATAGTGCCGTTCAAACGCAACGTCTATGAGGATGTGGTGGCGACGTTCCGTCATCTTGCCTAGCTGGATGTGACGGTTCGCACGGCACCTGATTCGTGCTTTATTGATCGGGACACCCGCAGCCACGAGATCCATATGAACGACGCCGGGCAATGGCCTCTTAGCGTAGCGTATGGGCTGCCCCTCACCTGCCTGCCGGCTTTCGTCACTCGAAAAGCCAAGCAGTTGGCTTTTCGTCCGCCTTACGCGGACCGCTCCTCAACTCCCCGTATAGGGATAGGGAGAGATATCCGGCAGGACAATGAGGGGCAGCGCCGACTTCAGCGGGTCTGCGATGCATAAAGCCAAAGATACGATCAGCGAAGCGGCGGCCGGCGCCATTCTCACCATCGATCTCGGCGCTATCCGAGAGAATTACCGGCGGCTCAAGGCAAAGCTCGGCGGCGTGCGCTGCGCCGGCGTCGTCAAGGCCGACGGTTACGGGCTCGGCGCGCGGCAAGTGGCGGCGGCACTGGTTGCCGAAGGCTGCGACAGCTTCTTTGTCGCTCATCTCACCGAGGGTGTCGCGCTGCGCGACGCACTCGGACCGAAGCTGGAAATCCATGTGCTGAACGGCCTGCCGCCGGGCTCGGAACCCGAAGCGGTGGCCGCCGACCTTGTTCCCGTCATCAACAGCACCGGGCAACTGAAGGCGTGGAGCGAGGCAGGCCAAAAGGCCGGCCGCAAGCTCAAGGCCGCCATCCAGGTCGACAGCGGCATGTCGCGGCTGGGCATGGCGCCGGCAGAGGTCGAGGCGCTTACGGCCGATGCTTTCGCCGGCGTCGATGTCGTGCTCGTCATGAGCCATCTGGCCCGCGCCGACGAGCCGGGCAATGCGGCCAATGACGCGCAACTCAGGGAGTTCGAACGGCTGCGCAAAATGCTGCCCAAGGCGCCGGCGTCGCTCGACAATTCCTCCGGCATCTTTCTTGGGCCGCGCTATCAGTACGACCTCGCGCGTCCGGGCGCTGCGCTCTACGGCATCAATCCGACGCCTGATGAGGCGAACCCGATGCTGCCGGTGGTGCGGCTCGAGGCAAAGATCATCCAGACACGCGGCATCGATAAGGGCGCGGGCGTCGGCTACGGACATGCGTTTCTGGCCAGCGGTCCCTTGCGCGCGGCCACGATCTCGCTCGGCTATGCCGATGGCTGGCACCGGCGCGCGGCTTCGGCTGCCTGGCTCGACGGCGTGCGACTGCCCTTTGTCGGGCGGGTGTCGATGGATTCGATCATCCTCGACATCTCGGCCCTGCCGGCCGGCCGGCTGCGCGAGGGCGACCTTGTCGAACTCCTGGGCCCCTCGCAGAGCGTCGATGACGCCGCCGGTCATGCCGGCACGATCGGTTATGAAATCCTGACCAGTCTCGGCCCCCGCTTCCACCGCCGCTATATCAACGAATAGAGCCGCGACACGCCGCCCCTTGGCGGACGCCGCAGAATCCGGCAGACAGGAGGCGGCGGCCCTCTGACGGAAGTCGTCGTGGAGAGTGATGCGATGAAGATCTTCGTGTTGGGCGGCGGCGTTATCGGGGTCACCACTGCCTATTATCTCGCTGAGGCCGGCCACGAGGTGACGGTGTTCGACCGCCAGAAAGGGCCGGCGCTGGAAACCAGCTTCGCCAACGCCGGCGAGATCTCGCCGGGCTATGCCTCGCCCTGGGCCGGTCCCGGCATCCCGCTGAAGGCAATCAAGTGGCTGTTGATGAAGCACGGCCCGCTGGTGGTGCGGCCGGCCTTCGATCCGTATATGTGGACATGGCTCATCAAGATGCTGCGCAATTGCACCGCGGATCGCTACGCCATCAACAAGGCGCGCATGGTGCCGCTCGCCGAATACAGCCGCGACACGCTGAAGGCGCTGCGCGAGGCGACCGGCATCGCTTATGATGAGCGGACCAAGGGCACGCTGCAGCTGTTTCGCACGCAAAAGCAGCTCGACGGCACCGGCGGCGATGTAGAGGTGCTGAAGAAATATGGCGTTCCCTACGAGTTGCTCGATCCCGAAGGCTGCATTGGGGCCGAGCCGGCGCTGGCCGGCGTGCGGGAAAAGTTTGTCGGCGGGCTGAGATTGCCCGGCGACGAAACTGGCGACTGCAAGATGTTCACCGATCGGCTGGCCGAGCTCTGCGTGGCGCGCGGCGTCACGTTCGAGTACGGTACGCAGATCCGGCGCTTCTCCAAGAACCGCAATCGCATCGTCAGCGTCGGCACCGACCAGCGCTCGCGCGCGGCCGACGCTTATGTGCTGGCGCTGGGCAGCTATTCGGCGCGCTTCATGCGCCTGCTCAGGCGCCCGATCCCGGTCTATCCGGTCAAGGGCTATTCGATCACCGTTCCGATCAAGGACGCGGTCGCCGCCCCGGTGTCGACGGTAATGGACGAAACCTACAAGGTGGCGATCACCAGGCTCGGCGACCGCATCCGCGTCGGCGGCACGGCGGAGATTTCCGGCTTCGATCTCAGGCTGCATGAATCGCGCCGGCGCACCCTCGAACATTCGGTCGGCGATCTGTTCCCGGATGGCGGCGACCTCAAGGCGGCGTCCTTCTGGTGCGGGCTGCGGCCGATGACGCCGGACGGGCCGCCGCTGGTCGGCCGCACCGAGTTCTCCAACCTCTATCTCAACACCGGGCACGGCACGCTTGGCTGGACCATGGCCTGCGGCTCGGCCAAGGTGCTGTCCGACATCATCTCCAGCAAGGTGCCTGATATCGATGTGCGGGAGCTGGGGCCGGAGCGGTATTTGAGGTAGGGGTGCTTTTTAAAGCTGGCGGGCCAGCACCCCCTCTGTCCTACCGGACAGAGGGGGTGTAAAGGATCGCTACAGAACGGCATTCCTTCAGCGTCGCCAGCCCCTCAAAACGCCTCCTTCACCCAACCCTTCGAGAACAGCCATCGGTAGGCCCACGGTATCGTCACCTTGGTCGATACCGGGTTCGAATGGGCGACATAGTCGTCATAGACCGGCTGCATCCTGGCGTAGAAGGCAGGGTCGAGCACCGTCATGCCGTTCTCCAGATCGTGGAAGAAACTGCGGTTGTTGAGATTGACCGACGAGATCGTCACCAGCCTTTCGTCGATCATCATGATCTTGGAGTGCAGCACGACATCGGGCGCCTTGAATTCGCGGATGTTGATGCGGTCGCCATATTTCTCGACGAACAGCTTGTTGAGCGCGGTCAGCAGCTTGCCGCCAATATCGCCCTTGAGGTCGATGCGGCCGACAATGTCGATCCTGACGCCGCGCGCCAGCGCCCGCTCGATGGCCAGGCTGAGCTTCGGCGTCAGATTAAGGTAGGGATTGACGATCTCGATATGGTGCCGGGCAGTGTCGATCAGCTCGACGAAATAGGTCTCGAGCGCATGGTTGTCCTCGTAGGGCACGGAAATGAAATGGCGCACCGTGCCCGGCAGGCGCCGGCTGTCGGAGCGCACCGGAATGGAGAAGGGTCTTGCGATGTTGGTGTCGGCGTCGCGCAGCCACAATGTCGAGAGATGCGCGGCCAGCGTCTCGACCGTGGCCGGGTCGGCAAACTCGATGTCGAAATCGCTCCAGTTCGAATAGTAGTTGAGCGAGAGGCCGTCGGTCTTGCCGTATTGCTCGAGGTTCGGATAGCGCGACAGGTCGATCGGCTTGTGGAACAGGAAGCCGTCATGAATGTTGCGGCCGCCGATGATGACGCGCGAGCGGGCTGGATCCTCGGCAAGTGTCGCCAGCATCTTGACGTGATGGGTCTTGTGCAGCTGTGACAGTTGCTCGTCGACCGGCGCGCCGTGGTCGGCCCGCCAACGATATTCCTGCAACTCGACATTGGGATAATCGGCCGCCAGCCGGTGCAGCAGGGCATCGTCCTTGTCGCGCTCCAGCACGTCTGTGACCATGATGCGCACTTTGGTGCCGAGGGCTGCGTGATGGCGGATCAGCCGCTCGATGACGCGGCCGGAAAAATCGGCCTTGAACTCCAGCGACGACAGATAGACCAGCTTGAGTTTCGGCGCGCGCGAGAAATCGAGCGGCAGTTCGGGGTCGGCCTTGTCAAAGGCGCTGTCGGGTAAAGGCGCGCCGAGCAGCGCTTCGACCTTGGCGTTGAAGCCGTCGCGCGACTTGCGTAACAGGCGCGGTGACCCGAGCGGCAGCGAACAGCTCTGCGACAGCCAGCGGCCGGCGTAGAAGACGCGGGCGAGTTCATCCAGGCCGGATGGACCGGGCACTGGACAACGCTCGTAGCGGCTGTCGAGCGCGGCTATCGCCGGATAGGCAACCTCTTCGCGCAGGATGGTGAGCGGGGCGCCTGCCGGCGCCAGACTGGAGCTGAGCTTGAGACTGCAGCGGTTCAAACCATCGCTGGGGAACAGGCTGGCGGTTTGCCCGGCCGACAGGCGGAGGCGGAAGGCGGCACCGCTCGCCACGCTGCGCGAGCCACCGCCGGCGCGAATCGCCAGCGCCCCGTCGCAGGCGCCCGATATCTCAACCGGCTGCTTTCCCGCCTGGCGCATCACGATCTCGATCGAGCGCGCCTGCAGGCCGGAAAAGCTGAACGTCTTGGCGCGGAGGGCCGCGCGGCGGCGTTGACATAGAGCGTCTGCCGCGACACGCGCCAACGGCCGTTGAAATGGCCTTCGCCGGCTGTGCCGCTCACTGCCGGCATCTGTTCGGCGGTAACCGGCTTCGCCAGCCGTTCCAGCGTCCGGTAGGTGGCCTGGAAATCGCGGTTGGCGATGGCGTGGCGGTCATGTCCGAACGGACCGGTGCCGTTCGCCCTGTCGATGGCCCCGATCTGGTTGTGGGCGAGCAGCGCCAGAAACTGCCTTTCATAGTCGCTGGCACCGGCATCGCCGAAAAACGCTGCTGCTGCAGTCTGCGGTCCGGGCGTGCCGGCCGATACCGACGGCCGGCCGCAATCCTTCGCATCGGGGAAGAAATCGCAGCTGTGCCGGATCGGGGCGGCGCAACCGGCAAGGGCCGCCAGCCCCAGCCCGGCCAAGGCCAGGCAGATGGCGCGGTTCATCCGGTCGCACCGTTCATCGTCTTCAGTTCAGCCGGATCGCGCGGCGGCAGGAAGCCATGCGGAAACACCTTGCAGACGGGAAGCGCGAAAGTGGCGATCAAAAGCTCGGCCTCGCCGCGCATCTTTTTCGGCGCTGTCTTGTCATCACGGATCGCCTTTGCCGAGGCGACGAGCGCGCCGTCGCAGTCGCAATGATTATGGCGCGCGATGTAGCAGGCGTCATGGATTTGGCAGGCGCTGTCGAGGCGATTGACAGGGCGAGCCGAGAGGTCGCCGGTGCGGGTGCCGGGACCGCAGTAATTGCCGAAGACGAAAGGCGACGGGCGGGCCATTGCGATACGGACCGGCTTGGGCAGTTCGGCTTCCGGAACTACGGTCCATGGATTGGCGCAGGCGGAAAGCGCGACAAGCGGCAAGATGGCGAGCACCGCTCGCATTTTGATCCGCACCAGCTTTGCAAAAAAGTGTCCCACCCGGCGCAGCCAATCCTTAATGATAGGCGACATCGCGCTTGTTGCCACACTGCCCGATTTTGTGGCGAGGGCAAGGCGGCGCGGCCATCAGACAAACAGCCCGCGCTCTCTCTCGACTGCCTTGGTGATGAAGTTGGCGACGATCTGCACGCGGCGCAGTGGCCGGACCGATTCATGATAGACCAGCCAGTAGGCGCGGCGGATCGGCGTCACGATGTTGACGGGGATCAGCTCCGGCATCGAGCGGGCGACAAAGGTGTGCAAGATGCCGATGCCGGCGCCCGACCGCACCGCTTCGGCCTGGCCCAGCGCTGAGGAGATGGCGAAGCTGGTGCGCCAGTCCGGGCTGAACTCCGCCGCATAGTCGAGCGACGGGCTGACGATCAGGTCTGGGACATAGCCGATCAGCGTATGCTGGCCGAGTTCGGCAGCGGTCTCGGGTAAGCCGTGCGCCTGCGCATAGTCCCGCGAGGCAAACAGGCCGAGGGTGTAGTCGACCAGCTTTCCCGCCACCAGCCTGCCTTCGCTCGGCCGCTCGATGGTGATGGCGATGTCGGCCTCGCGCCGCGACAGCGAGAAGGAACGCGGCACCGGCACCAGCTGGATGGTGAGTTCGCGGTGCAGCGCGGTCAGCGCGCCAAGACGCGTGGCGAGGAATGCGACGCCAAACCCGTCGGGGGCGCCGATGCGCACGGTGCCTGAGATATCGTCGCCGTCGCCCGACACGGCGGAGCGCGCGGCGATCATGTCGGCTTCCATGCGCTCGGCAATGTCGAGAAAGCGCTGGCCGGCCGGCGTCAGCTCGCTGCCGGTGGTAAGCCGGCGAAACAGTTTTGTCCGTAACGCATCCTCAAGCGCTGCGATGCGGCGCGAGACGGTGGCGTGATTGAGTTCCAGCCGCTTGGCGGCGCCAAGGATCTGCCCGGCGCGGGCCACGGCGAGGAAGATGCGGACGTCATCCCAGTTCATGGGGGTGGTCCGGGCTAGCGGCGAACGCGGCGTTCCCGCCCACCCCCCTCTGGCCTGCCGGCCATCTCCCCCGCAAGGAGGGAGATTGGCAGCTCCGCCACCTGCGTCTCTTTTGCTGCGTTGAAGATTTGCGAAGGCGGCGGCCACATCTGATCTCCCCCCTTGCGGGGGAGATGTCCGGCAGGACAGAGGGGGGTGTGAC
The DNA here is from genome assembly GCF_040321695.1 of Mesorhizobium sp. M0292. Lineage (NCBI taxonomy): Bacteria > Pseudomonadati > Pseudomonadota > Alphaproteobacteria > Hyphomicrobiales > Phyllobacteriaceae > Mesorhizobium > Mesorhizobium sp. M0292. The sequence continues at coordinate 209,092 of NZ_JAMYSB010000010.1, read as the reverse complement.
GGAGCGCAACCTTCGGGCCTTTCAGCAATCTGTAATTTGCGGCAATTAATGCACACTCGTCCTTCGTTGTCTATTTCTTGCACAACGGTTGCGTTTCCCCTCGCGTTGCCTTCGCGCCTGCAAAGGCGTTGAATGCTTCATCACAAACTCAGGGAGAGAAACCATGATCGAATACGGTCATTTCATCGGCGGCAAGCATGTCGCCGGGACCAGCGGGCGCAAGCAGGACGTCATGCAGCCCATGGACGGCTCGGTGCGCGGCACGGTGGCGCTGGCGTCGCCGGCGGAACTGCGTGCGGCTGTGCTGAACGCCAAGGAAGCACAGATCAAATGGGCTGCGACCAACCCGCAGCGGCGTGTGCGCGTGCTGATGAAGTTTCTTGAACTGGTTGCTCGCGACTATGACGAACTGGCCGATCTCCTGGCGCGCGAGCACGGCAAGACCATCGCCGACGCCAAGGGCGACATCCAGCGCGGCCTCGAAGTGGTCGAAGTCTGCATCGGTGCGCCTCACATGATGAAGGGCGAGTTCACCGACGGCGCCGGCCCCGGCATCGATGTCTATTCGATGCGCCAGCCGCTTGGCGTCGTTGCCGGCATCACCCCGTTCAATTTCCCGGCGATGATCCCGTTGTGGAAGATTGCCCCGGCGCTGGCCTGCGGCAACGCCTTTATCCTGAAGCCTTCCGAGCGTGACCCTGGCGTGCCGATGCGCATCGCCGAACTGTTCCTCGAGGCTGGCCTGCCGGCTGGCGTTCTCAACGTCGTCAATGGCGACAAGGATGTCGTCGACGCCATCCTCGACGATCCTGATATCAAGGCTATCGGCTTTGTCGGCTCGACGCCGATCGCGCATTACATCTACTCGCGCGGCACGGCCGCGGGAAAACGCGTGCAGTGCTTCGGCGGCGCCAAGAACCACATGATCATCATGCCCGATGCCGACATGGACCAGACCGTCGACGCGCTGATCGGCGCGGGCTACGGCTCGGCCGGCGAGCGCTGCATGGCGATCTCGGTTGCCGTTCCCGTCGGCAACGACACCGCCAACCGGCTGATGGAAAAGCTGATCCCGCGTGTCGAAAGCCTCAAGGTCGGCCCGTCGACGGATTCGTCCGCCGATTTCGGCCCGCTGGTGACGGCGCAGGCATTGGAACGCGTCAAGGGTTATGTCGACACCGGCGTCAAGGAAGGCGCCAAGCTGGTCGTCGATGGCCGCGGCTTCTCCATGCAGGGCTACGAGGATGGCTACTATATGGGCGGCTGCCTGTTCGACAATGTGACCGCTGACATGCGCATCTACAAGGAAGAGATCTTTGGTCCGGTGCTGTCGGTGGTGCGTGCGCCGACCTATGAGAGCGCCATCAAGCTCGCCAACGATCATGAGATGGGCAATGGCGTGGCCATCTTCACCCGTGACGGGGATGCTGCTCGTGATTTTGCTTCGCGCGTCCAGGTCGGCATGGTCGGCATCAACGTGCCGATCCCAGTTCCGATCGCTTACTACACGTTCGGCGGCTGGAAGGCGTCGTCCTTCGGCGACCTCAACCAGCATGGTCCGGACGCGTTCCGCTTCTACACCAAGACCAAGACGGTGACCTCGCGCTGGCCCTCCGGCGTCAAGGACGGTGCCGAGTTCGTCATCCCGACGATGAACTGACCGGACGATTTCGAAGATCGGCAAGAAGGCCCGGGTTCAACGTCCCGGGCCTTTCTTTGTACGAAACCGACATTGGCGATCACGTTCAAGCGATGGAACCAAGAGCCTGTCATCTGCCTTAAATTGCATTCCTGCCGTGTGCAGGCCATCAAAATAGCGCCGGTTGCAGCCGGGGTTCTCGTCTGGCGCAAGGAGGTGTCAGATGACACGACGTCTTGTGGCGGCGATATTCTTTGCGGTGTTCGCGATGTCCGGCATCGCCGAGGCCAAAGCCGATCAATGCGCGGCGCGGACCGACTTGGTCAAGGCGCTCGGCGAGAAGTTCCACGAAAACCAAGCCGCTCGTGGCCTGGTGAACCCGAATGTGGTGCTTGAGATATTCGTCTCCGACCAGGGCACCTGGACCATCCTGGCCACCGACACACACGGCCAAAGCTGCATCATCACGGCTGGCGAAGGCTGGGACGGGGCGACCATGGCCGCAGTCTTGCCGGGCACCTGATAAAGACCGGTCGGAAGTCTGGAGCAGAGACGGAGTTCAGCGTGTGGCGGCCACTTCGGCATGGCCGCGCAGGAGTGCCATAAGGCGTTTGGCGTCCTTGGCGGCAGCCTCTTCGTCACCAGCCAGGATCGAGCGGATTAGCGCGACGTGGTGCTCAGCCGATTCGGCCAGTCCTGTGTCGGCCCTGTAGCGGAACCAGAAGCGGCGGCTGTGGGTCTGCAGGGGCGCGGCCAGACGGGCCGCAAACGGGTTGTCGGCGGCCATCGCCAAGGCCTCGTCGAGCGCCTTGTCGGCCTGGATGAAGGCCAGCACATTGCCCGAGATGACGGCCTTCTGCATGGCAAGGGCTGCCTCATGAAACAGGTCGGCGGCCTCACGGGTGACGAAGCGGGCGGCCGAGCGCGCCAGCACCACCTCGACGCCGCGCCTGGCATCCAGCACGCGCAGCCAGTCGCCGGGATGAAGCGGGGCAATGGCGATGCCGGCGCGTGGCCTGACATCCAGCAGTCCTTCCCAGGCGAGGCGCTGGATCGCTTCGCGCACCGGCGTGCGTCCTAGCGCCAGCTTCTCGATGAGGGCGCCTTCGGTGACAAAGCTCGCCGGCGCCAGTTCCAACGTCACGATCATATGCTCGAGTACATGGTAGGCCTTGGCGGCGGCCGGCTCGGGGTATGCTGTCTCACTGGATATCAAAGGTGGGCTCCTGATATATCTCACATATATCATAACGAATTCCGCGTTGACAGCCGGTTTTCAAATAGATATACGGCTGATATATCAGATGGAGAGACGATCATGTGGACCGGAGTTTTCCCCGCCGTCACGACCAAGTTTACTGATGACGACCGCCTCGATCATGCCGAGATGGAGCGCTGCTTTGCTTTGCAGATGGAGGCAGGCTGCGACGGTATCATCGTCTGCGGTTCGCTCGGCGAAGGGCCGATGCTGTCGCATGACGAGAAGATCGAGGTGCTGAAGACTGCCCAGAAAGTTGCAGGCAACAAGCCGGTGCTGCTGACGGTCAACGAGGCGGGCACCCGCGAGGCGGCGAGCATCGCAAAGCGCGCGAGCCGGGAAGGCGCCAACGGGCTGATGGTGGTACCGAGCCCGATCTATCACACCAACCCGGAAGAGACGGTCGCCGCCTTGCGCGCCGTCGCTCAGGCCGGCGACCTGCCGGTGATGATCTACTCCAACCGCCTCGCCTACCGCGTCGACGTCACCGTCGACCAGATGGAGGAACTGGCCGCCGACAAGCGCTTCGTCGCCATCAAGGAGTCCTCCGACGACATCCGCCGCTCGACAGAGATCATCAACCGCTTCGGCGACCGCTACGATTTGTTCACCGGCGTCGACAATCTCGCCTTCGAGGCGCTGTCGGTGGGCGCCATCGGCTGGGTGGCGGGTCTGGTCGTCGCCTTCCCGCGCGAGACCGTCGCCATCTACCAGCTGATGAAGCAGGGCCGCCGCGAGGAGGCGCTTTCGATCTACCGCTGGTTCCGGCCGCTGCTCGATCTCGATGTCTCGACCTATCTGGTCCAAAACATCAAGCTTGCCGAAGTGCTCGCGATCGACACAAATGACCGCGTGCGCATGCCGCGCCAGCCGCTGTCGGGCGAGCGCCGCAAAGCGGTCGAGAAGATCGTCAAGGACGCGCTGGCGGTACGGCCGAAGCTGCCGCAGTTCTGAAGGCTTTCTTCTCCCCGTGCACGTGCACGGGGAGAAGATGGCGGCAGCCAGATGAGGGGCAGCGCCGACGTGCAAGGAAATTCCAGGGACACAGAGGAGGGCCGCCGCCCCTCATCCGCCCTTCGGGCCCCGCAGCCCTTCGCTGGCGCTCCGGGCGTTCGTCGTTCGGAAAGCCAAGCAGTCGGCTTTTCCACCGCTTCGCGGACCACTCCTCACCCCCGTGAACGGGGAGAAGGGGTAGATATCGCCATTGTCGGTGGCGGCATTGTCGGCATCTGCGCGGCGGCCATGCTGGCCGAGGCCGGGCGCAGCGTCACGGTCTTCGACCGCACCGGCATCTGCGAGGAGACGAGCTCCGGCAATGCCGCCGCCTTCGCCTTCTCCGACGTGCTGCCGCTGGCGCATAAGGGCATGATGCGGCACTTGCCGAAATGGCTTGCCGATCCGCTCGGGCCACTCAGCATCCCGCCAGCCTATCTGCCGAAACTGTTGCCTTGGCTGTTCCGCTTCTGGCGCGCCGGCGCACCGGCAAAATATGAGGCGAGCCTTGCTGCTCAGGCAGACATGATGAAGCTCGCCGAGGCCGAATGGATGGGACTGCTCGACCGTTCCGGCACGCGGCCGATGCTGCGCGAGGACGGTTCGCTGGAACTTTATGAAAGCGAGGCCGAGTTTCAGGCCGGGCTGCCGGGCTGGGCGGCGCGCCAGCGCTTCGGCATCGACTTTCGCCATGTCGAAGGCGACGAACTGGCGCGGCTGCAGCCGGGACTGTCGCCGCGCTTCATCAAGGGCACCTTCGTGCCGGGCTGGAAGACCGTCGCCGATCCGAAACTGCTCGGCAAGGCGGTGTGGGCCTATGCCGAAGGGTTGGGCGCGCGTTTCGAAAAGGCGCGCATAGAGCGCGTCGCCGCCAAACCTGATGGCGCGACGCTGACGCTGACCGACGGCACGACCAGGCAGGCAAGACATCTTGTCGTGGCCGCCGGGGCATGGTCGCATCTGCTGGCGAAGGCGCTTGGCGACACCATCCCGCTCGAAACCGAGCGCGGCTACAACACCACACTGCCGAAGACCGCTTTCGACGTGCAGCGAATGCTGATCTTTTCCGGCCATGGCTTCGTCATCACGCCACTCGACACGGGCTTGCGCGTCGGCGGCGCCGTCGAGTTGGGCGGTCTCGACCGGCCGCCGAATTTTGCGCGCTCGAAGGCCATGCTGGAAAAAGCCAGACAGTTCCTTCCGGGGTTGGACGCGTCAGGCGGCCGCGAGTGGATGGGCTATCGCCCGTCGCTGCCGGATTCGCTGCCGGTGATCGGCACGGCGCGAACCGCGCCCAACATTGTCTACGCCTTCGGCCATGGCCATCTCGGCCTGACCCAGGCGGCGGCCACCGGCCGCTTGATCCGCGATCTTGTTCTCGGGCAGACTTCGCCGATCGATCTTGCCCCCTTCAGCCCGCAACGGTTTTGAGTCCGAGGAAATCATGGCCAAAAAATCCTTCTTTTGCATCGACGGCCATACCTGCGGCAATCCGGTGCGGCTGGTCGCCGGCGGCGGTCCCTTGCTCGAGGGTTCGACGATGATGGAGCGGCGGGCGCATTTCCTGGCGGAGTATGACTGGATCCGCACCGGGCTGATGTTCGAGCCACGCGGCCACGACGTCATGTCGGGCTCGATCCTCTATCCGCCGACGCGCGAGGATTGCGACATAGCCATCCTGTTCATCGAGACGTCGGGCTGCCTGCCGATGTGCGGCCACGGCACGATCGGCACGGTGACGATGGCCATCGAACATGGGCTGATCAAGCCGAAGACACCCGGCGTGCTCCGGCTCGACACACCGGCCGGGCTGGTTATCGCCGAATACAAACAGGTCGGCGACTATGTCGAGGAGGTGCGCATCACCAATGTACCGTCCTTCCTTTATGCCGAGGGACTGACGGTCGACTGCCCGCAGCTTGGCGAGATCACTGTCGATGTCGCCTATGGCGGCAATTTCTACGCCATCGTCGAGCCGCAGGCGAATTTTCGCGACATGGCTGATTATTCCGCCGGCGATTTCATCGCCTGGAGCCCTGTGGTGCGGCAGCGGCTTAACGAGAAGTACTCGTTCGTGCATCCGGAAAACCCCGGCATCAACCGGCTGTCCCACATGCTGTGGACGGGCAAGCCGACGGTGGAGGGGGCCGACGCACGCAACGCCGTCTTCTATGGCGACAAGGCGATCGACCGTTCACCTTGCGGCACCGGCACCTCGGCGCGCATGGCGCAGCTCCATGCCAAGGGCAAGCTCAAGGCCGGCGACAGTTTTGTCCACGAATCGATCATCGGCTCGCTGTTCAAGGGCAAGGTCGAGAAGGACGTCACTGTTGCCGGCAAGCCGGCCATCATTCCCTCGATCGGCGGCTGGGCGCGGATGACCGGCCTGAACACCATATTCATCGACGACCGCGATCCGTTCGCGCACGGTTTTGTGGTTAAGTGATACGGTAGGCTGCCGATCATCCACCGAGACGAAGACTTGGACCCAGAGCGGGACCTCTTGGCGAAACCAGTCAGCGAAAGGTTAGCGCGTTGGGCGAGGCATCCACCGCCATAGTCGGAAGTAACCCATGTTGCAGCTGGTCAGTACGGAATGTGGCTAAAAAACGAAACCCGCCAACAACGCAAAGATTCGTCTCATCACCTAATTTTGACCGGGATTTCTTCGAAATGAGGTCGCTGGTCCGGCTGAATCGTCAAAGACATTGCGTTATGCCAATGATAGGGTCCGCGATAGTCCAGGGGTCGGGAGCAAAAAAACGGGCAATCGGAAGGCGTGCCGGCAAAACACGCTCGACGTTTGAAAAATCACGTTGCAATCCGGGCTCGAAACTTTACGACTAGGGGAAATACGAAAAGGAATGCGTCTGCATGGGCGACATTCCAGGGGAGCCATGTACACATGCAGTACTTTGTCCAGCAGCTTATCAATGGGCTGACGCTGGGATCGATCTATGGGCTGATCGCAATCGGCTACACGATGGTCTACGGCATCATCGGCATGATCAACTTCGCCCACGGCGACATTTTCATGGTCGGGGCATTCGCCGCCCTCGTTGTCTTCCTCATCCTCGGCTCCTTGTTCTATTCGGTCCCGGTCGTCCTGGCGCTGCTGATCATGATGATCGTGGCGATGCTGCTCACCAGCCTCTACAACTGGACGATCGAGAAGGTGGCGTACCGGCCGCTGCGCGGTTCGTTCCGGCTGGCGCCGCTGATCACCGCCATAGGCATGTCGATCGCGCTGTCGAACTTCATCCAGGTGACGCAGGGCCCGCGCAACAAGCCGATCCCGCCGATGGTCAGCCAGGTCTACAACATCAACGGCATCAGCGTGTCGCTGAAGCAGATCATCATCGTCGTCGTCACCGCCCTGCTGCTGGCGCTGTTCTGGTACCTGGTCAACAGGACTTCCCTCGGCCGGGCGCAAAGGGCGTGCGAGCAGGACCGCAAGATGGCGGCGCTGCTCGGTGTCGATGTCGACCGTACGATCTCGATCACCTTTATCATGGGTGCAGCGCTTGCGGCCGTCGCGGGCACGTTGTTCCTGATGTATTACGGCGTCATCGCCTTTTCCGACGGCTTTGTGCCGGGGGTCAAGGCCTTCACCGCGGCCGTTCTCGGCGGCATCGGGTCTCTGCCGGGCGCGGTGCTTGGCGGGCTTTTGATCGGCTTCATCGAGAGCATGTGGTCGGCGTATTTCTCGATCGACTACAAGGACGTCGCGGCGTTCTCGATCCTGGCGATCGTGCTGATCTTCCTGCCTTCCGGCATTTTGGGCCGGCCAGAAGTCGAAAAGGTCTGAGACAATGGCGGTTTCCGTATCCTCGGAGCGCGACACCGTCGCCTCCCCCGTGCAGCGTGCATTGCGCGAAGCGTTCTATGCCGGCGCCATCTCGCTGGGGTTGTTCATTCTCTTCATCGGCCTGAAGACCGACCAGAACATAAGCAACCAGCTGATCCTGGTGCAGCGCTGGTTGCTGCTCATCACCGTGGTCGTGCTGACCATGCTTGGCCGCTTCTTCTACATTGCATATGGCCAGCCGTTCATGGCCAATCAGAAGATCACCAATGTCGCCACCGGCCTGTTGCCGGCGAGCGTCGCGTCGCGCTTCTTCCTGCTTCCGGCCTTCATCGTCGCCGTCGTGCTGGCGGTTGTCCTGGTTGCGTTCGGCAGCGCCCTGCCGGTGTTGGTGGGACCCGATCTGGCCGGCTACCTTCAGTTCCTGCGCGCATTGGCCGTCATTTACGCGCTCGCTTGCGTGATCTTCTATTTCCGCTCCTTCATCCACGCCAATTTCACCAAGCTCGGGATTGCGGCGCTGGTGCTATACCCGATCCTCGTCGTCGTGGTGCTGTCGATCTACGCGTGGTCGATAACCGGCGGCCTGCAGGGCTCGTTGAAGTGGGTCGACAATTTCGGCATCCAGATCCTGATCTATGTGATGCTGGCCTGGGGGCTGAACATCGTCGTCGGCCTCGCCGGCCTGCTCGATCTCGGCTACGTCGCCTTTTACGCGGTCGGCGCCTATGCCTATGCGTTGCTCGGTTCGCAATACGGCCTGTCGTTCTGGATCCTGCTGCCCGCCGCCGGCGCCATGGCCGCCTTCTGGGGCGTTATGCTCGGCTTTCCGGTGCTCAGGCTTCGTGGCGATTACCTGGCGATCGTGACGCTGGCCTTCGGCGAGATCATCCGCCTGGTGCTGATCAACTGGCGTGAAGTCACCAACGGCTCGGCCGGCATCTCCGGCATCCCGAAGGTCACCTTCTTCGGCCTGATGACGTTTAATTCGACCGACCCGAACTATATCGGCAAGGTGCTGCACATCGCCCAGTCAAGCGCCTACTACAAGATCTTCCTCTACTATCTCATTCTCGGGCTGGCGCTGCTGACCGCCTTCGTCACCATCAGGCTCAGGCGCATGCCTGTCGGCCGCGCCTGGGAGGCGCTGCGCGAGGACGAGATTGCCTGCCGCTCGCTTGGCATCAACACCACCACCACCAAGCTCACCGCCTTTGCCACCGGCGCCATGTTCGGCGGTTTTGCCGGCGCCTTCTTCGCCGCACGGCAAGGCTTCGTCAGCCCTGAATCCTTCGTCTTCCTCGAATCGGCGATCATCCTGGCCATCGTGGTGCTCGGCGGCATGGGCTCGCTGGTCGGCATCGCGGTCGCCGCGCTGGTGATGATCGGCGGCACCGAGGCGCTGCGCGAACTCGATTTCCTGAAAAGTGTCTTCGGAAAAGATTTCACCCCGGAGCTTTACCGCATGCTTTTGTTCGGCATGGCGATGGTCATCGTCATGCTGTGGAAGCCGCGCGGCTTTGTCGGCAGCCGTGAACCGACGGCATTCCTCAGTGAACGAAAAGCGGTCTCCGCCTCCTTCACCAAGGAAGGGCACGGCTGATGAGCGCGACCTCCATTCAGAAGACCAATCCGGGTATGAAAGACGCCATCCTCCAGGTCGAGCATCTTTCGATGAAGTTCGGCGGCCTGATCGCCATCGGCGACCTGTCGTTCCAGGCCAAGCGCGGCGAGATCACCGCTCTGATCGGACCCAATGGCGCCGGCAAGACCACCGTCTTCAATTGCATCACCGGCTTCTACAAGCCGTCGGAAGGCATGATTACGCTCAACCGGGCCGACGGCTCGAGCTTCCTGCTCGAACGGCTGCCCAATCATGAGATCCCGGCGCGCGCCAAGGTGGCGCGCACCTTCCAGAACATCCGCCTGTTCTCGGGCATGACGCTGCTGGAGAATCTGCTGGTTGCCCAGCACAACAAGCTGATGAAGGCATCCGGCTACACGATCCTGGGCCTGTTCGGGATCGGCGGCTACCGCAGAGCCTCGGCTGAATCGGTGGAGCTTGCCAAGCACTGGCTGGAGAAGGCCGACCTTGTCGATCGCGCCGACGATCCGGCCGGCGACCTGCCCTATGGCGCGCAGCGGCGCCTCGAGATTGCGCGCGCCATGTGCACTGGGCCCGAACTTCTGTGCCTCGACGAGCCTGCGGCCGGTCTCAATCCGAAGGAGTCGGCTGCGCTGAATTCGCTGCTGATGGACATCAAGAGCAGTACCTCGATCCTGCTGATCGAACATGACATGTCGGTGGTCATGCAGATTTCCGACCATGTCGTGGTGCTTGAATATGGCCGCAAGATTTCCGACGGCAGCCCGCAATCGGTGCGTACCGACCCGCGCGTCATCGCCGCCTATCTCGGCGTCGACGACGAGGAGGTCGAGACGGTGCTGACCGAGGTCGGCGATGAAGACGTCATCGAGCAGCTGGACATCGGGCCGGATTCGGCTCACGGACCAGGCACATCGTCTTCCTATCTCGCCGGCCCGGTAAGCGACACGATCGGCCACAGCCAGGGCGAGCGGGTCACAGTGTCGAAGGGAGCTTCAAAGGCCACCCAATACGATACAAGAGCCAACTCCGCGCCAAGAGCACCGTCCGAGCGTCTAACGGCCAAGTCCAAACCGGCGGCCACCAAATCCCCGACAGGCAAGCCGCGCGGAGGGCGTAAGTGATGGCCGAGACAACGCTGCTCGACATCAAGGGCGTCGAGACCTACTACGGCAACATCAAGGCGCTGAACGGCGTCGATGTCCACGTCAACCAGGGCGAGATCGTCGCGCTGATCGGCGCCAACGGCGCCGGCAAGTCGACGCTGATGATGACCATCTTCGGTGCGCCGCGCGCTCGTGCCGGCTCAATCACTTTCGCCGGCACCGACATCACCCAGATGCCGACGCACGAGATCGCCCGCATGCGCATTGCGCAGTCGCCGGAAGGCAGGCGCATTTTCCCGCGCATGACGGTGATGGAAAACCTGCAGATGGGCGCCGGTCTCGACAATCTCAAGCACTATGACGAAGATGCTGAGAAGGTGTTCGCGCTGTTCCCGCGCCTCAAGGAGCGCATTGCCCAGCGCGGCGGCACGCTGTCGGGCGGTGAGCAGCAGATGCTGTCGATCGGACGTGCGCTGATGGCGCGGCCTAAGCTGCTGTTGCTCGACGAGCCGTCGCTGGGTCTGGCGCCGCTGATCGTCAAGCAGATCTTCGATGCCATCCGCGAGCTGAACCGCACGCAAGGGCTGACCGTGTTCCTGGTCGAGCAGAACGCCTTCGGTGCGCTCAAGCTCGCCACGCGCGGCTATGTCATGGTCAACGGCAACGTGACCATGAGCGGCACAGGCAAGGAATTGCTCGCCAATCCGGAAGTGCGGGCGGCCTATCTCGAAGGCGGCCATCACTGATTTTGGAGCGGAATGTATGCATACGGTATTCCGCTCCAACTTGTTTGTTTGTCGCATGACCTTTGTCCGAAAAGTCTGCAACTTTTCGGGATCATGCTAGGGAGTCTTCATCATGCAAGGCATTCTTCACGAGGAACCTTCCATCTGGCAGTTCTTCTTCGTCACCTGTCTGCTCGGCGGCTGGGCGGCATGGATGACCGGCAAGGCCAGCGCCCAGACATGGCGCAGCCTGCCGGCGCTGTTCGCCTATCTGCTGGGCCTCGGCATCGGCATCAGGTTCATCCATCATGCCTTGTTCGGCGGCACGATGTTTTCGCTACAATACTATGTCGTGGACACAATCGTGCTCATGATATTGGGGTTTGTCGGCTATCAATACACGCGTACGAACCAGATGGTGACGCAGTATAATTGGCTTTACGAACGGGCTTCGATCTTAAGCTGGAAACCGAAAGGTTGACGTTCATCATTAACGCCGTTCCGGGGATGAATCGGCGTGACAAGGGCCTGAAAATCGGCAAAGTACGCTTTCTGCGATAAGGGTGGGCATCGCATGAAAGTTTCATCCACGCCCACCTCGTAAATGGGAGCGTTTAAATGAAGAAATCACTTTTGTCCGCCGTTGCCCTGACCGCGCTTGTCGCGTTCGGTGGCAATGCATGGGCTGACGTTATCGTCGGCGTCGCAGGTCCGATCACCGGTCCGAATGCGGCCTTCGGTGCGCAGCTGCAGAAGGGTGCGGAAGCGGCCGTTGCCGACATCAACGCAGCAGGCGGCATGAACGGCGAGCAGATCAAGCTCGAAGTCGGCGACGACGTCTCCGATCCGAAGCAGGGCATTTCGGTCGGCAACAAGTTCGTCGGCGACGGCGTGAAGTTCGTGATCGGCCACTTCAACTCGGGCGTCTCGATCCCGGTTTCGCAGGAAGTCTACGTCGACAACAACATCGTCGAAGTGACGCCTGCGGCGACCAACCCGAAATTCACCGAGCGCGGCCTGTGGAACGTGTTCCGCACCTGCGGACGCGATGACCAGCAGGGCGGCATCGCCGGCGGCTATATCGCGACCAACTTCAAGGACGCCAAGGTTGCCGTCATCCACGACAAGACCCCCTATGGTCAGGGCCTTGCCGACGAGACCAAGAAGGCGATGAACGCAGCCGGCCTGACCGAAGTCATGTACGAAGGCGTCAATGTCGGCGACAAGGACTTCTCGGCGCTGATTGCCAAGATGAAGGATGCCGGTGTTACCCTGATCTATTGGGGCGGCCTGCATACCGAAGCCGGCCTGATCATCCGCCAGTCGGCGGACCAGGGCCTCAAGGCTACCCTGATGTCGGGCGACGGCATCGTCACCGACGAGCTGGCTGCGATCGCCGGCGATGCGGTTATCGGCACGCTCAACACCTTCGGTCCCGATCCGCGCCTGATCCCGGAGAACAAGGCACTGGTCGAGAAGTTCCGCGCTCAGGGCTTCGAGCCGGAAGCCTACACTCTCTACTCCTACGCCGCCATGCAGGTGATCGCCGAGGCTGCTGCCGTGGCCAAGTCGAACGACCCCGTGGAAGTGGCCAAGGCGCTGCACGAGAAGGGTCCGTTCAAGACCGTTCTGGGCGATCTCGCCTATGACGCGAAGGGCGATCCGAAGCTCCCGGGCTACATCATGTACGAATGGAAGAAGGGTCCGGACGGCAAGATCTCCTGGTTCCCGAAGTCGTAATTCGGGACACAGCTCTATGGAATGCCCGGCGCTCGCGCCGGGCATTTTTCTTTGGTGACAGGGCGCAGCGAGGGTGGCTGGATAAGCCGCTAGCCGGGTCGAATTTGTGCGGGCACGACAATTAGCGTCACCTCGCGACGCCAATCGCACGCATCTTTTCGATCGGTGGTGCTAGAATCGCATTTAAATCGGTTTAACCTCTCCCCGATTTTGGTTGCACTGCAGCATTTTCGCGTTAATCATGCCTCTGCCCCACCCTCCTGTCCGGAGCCTGCTTCCTTGGCCATCACGAAGATCCTCGTCGCCAACCGGTCCGAAATTGCCATCCGCGTCTTTCGCGCGGCCAACGAGCTCGGCCTCAAAACCGTGGCGATCTGGGCCGAGGAGGACAAATATTCGCTGCATCGGTTCAAGGCCGATGAAAGCTACCAGGTCGGGCGCGGGCCGCATCTGGCCAGGGACATGGGGCCGATCGAAAGCTATCTGTCGATCGAGGAAGTGATCCGCGTCGCCAGGCTGTCCGGCGCCGACGCCATCCATCCAGGCTATGGCCTTCTGTCGGAAAGCCCTGAATTCGCAGATGCCTGCGCCGAGGCCGGCATCACCTTCATCGGACCGAAGCCCGACACGATGCGCCGGCTCGGCAACAAGGTCGCCGCGCGCAATCTGGCCATCGAGGTCGGCGTGCCGGTGGTGCCGGCAACCGAACCGCTGCCGGACGACATGGAAGCAGTCAAGCAGCTCGCCAAGACAGTCGGCTATCCGGTGATGCTCAAGGCATCATGGGGCGGCGGCGGGCGCGGCATGCGCGCCATCCGCGCGGAAGCCGACCTCGCCCGCGAGGTGATGGAAGGCAAGCGCGAGGCCAAGGCCGCCTTCGGCAAGGACGAGGTCTATCTCGAAAAGCTGATCGAGCGCGCTCGCCATGTCGAGGTCCAGGTGCTCGGCGACACGCATGGCAACGCTGTACATCTATTCGAGCGCGACTGCTCGATCCAGCGCCGCAACCAGAAGGTCGTCGAACGGGCGCCGGCGCCCTATCTCAGCGAGGCATTGCGCCAGGAGCTTTGCGGCTATGCGCTCAAGATCGCGCGCGAGACCAGCTATATCGGCGCCGGTACGGTGGAATTCCTGCAGGACGCCGACACCGGCAAATTCTACTTCATCGAGGTCAATCCGCGCATCCAGGTCGAGCACACCGTCACCGAGCAGGTGACCGGCATCGACATCGTCAAGGCGCAGATCCACATACTGGACGGCTTTGCCATCGGCACGAAAGAGTCGGGCGTGCCGGCGCAGGCCGACATCAGGCTGAACGGTCATGCGCTGCAGTGCCGCATCACGACCGAGGATCCGGAGCATAGTTTCATTCCGGACTACGGCCGCATCACCGCTTATCGCGAAGCCGCCGGTTTCGGCATCCGCCTCGACGGCGGCACCGCCTATTCGGGCGCGGTCATCACCCGCTTCTACGATCCGCTGCTGGAGAAGGTGACTGCCTGGGCGCCGACACCGGCCGAGGCGATCGCCCGCATGAATCGGGCCCTGCGCGAGTTCCGCATCCGCGGCGTGGCCACCAACCTCACCTTCCTCGAGGCAATCATCAACCACCCGCGCTTCGCCGACAATTCCTACACGACCAGGTTCATCGACACGACGCCGGAGCTGTTCGCGCAGGTGAAGCGGCAGGACCGCGCCACCAAGCTGCTCAACTATCTGGCCGACGTCAGCGTCAACGGCCATCCCGAAACCCGCGGCCGACCGATGCCCAAGACCGATGCGGCAGCGCCTGTCGTGCCCTATCTCAACGGCAATGTGCCTGATGGCAGCAAGCAGAAGCTAGACGCGTTGGGGCCGGAGAAATTCGCTGCCTGGATGCGTGAGCAAAAAGAGGTGCTTGTCACCGACACGACGATGCGCGACGGTCACCAGTCGCTGCTCGCCACCCGCATGCGCACGCATGACATTGCCGGCATTGCCGGTACCTATGCGCGCGCGCTGCCGCGGCTGCTGTCGCTGGAATGCTGGGGCGGCGCCACTTTCGACGTCGCCATGCGCTTCCTCACCGAGGATCCGTGGGAGCGGTTGAGCAAAGTGCGCGAAGCGGCCCCCAACCTTTTGCTGCAGATGCTTCTGCGCGGCGCCAATGGCGTCGGCTACACCAACTATCCCGACAATGTCGTGCAACATTTCGTCAGCCAGGCAGCGGCCGGTGGGGTCGACCTGTTCCGCGTCTTCGACTGCCTGAACTGGGTCGAGAATATGCGCGTCGCCATGGACGCGGTGGGCGCGGAGGGCAAGCTGGTCGAAGCGGCGATCTGCTACACCGGCGACATCCTCGATCCGGCGCGCGCCAAATACGACCTTAAATACTATGTCGGGTTGGCGAAGGAATTGCAGGCAGCCGGCGCCCATATCATCGCCGTCAAGGACATGGCCGGGCTTTTGAAGCCGGCTGCCGCCCGCGTGCTGTTCAAGGCGCTGCGCGAGGCGACCGACCTGCCGATCCATTTCCACACCCACGACACGTCAGGCCTGTCGGCGGCGACGGTGCTGGCCGGCGTGGAAAGCGGCGTCGACGCCATCGACGCGGCGATGGATTCCTTCTCCGGCAACACCTCGCAGCCTTGCCTGGGCTCGATCGTCGAGGCGCTGAAGGGAACCGAGCGCGATCCCGGCCTCGATCCGCAATGGATCCGCAAAATCTCCTTCTACTGGGAAGCGGTGCGCAACCAGTATGCCGCCTTCGAAAGCGACCTCAAGGGGCCAGCCTCGGAAGTCTATCTGCACGAAATGCCGGGCGGCCAGTTCACCAACCTCAAGGAACAGGCGCGTTCGCTGGGGCTGGAAACGCGTTGGCACGAGGTGGCACAAGCCTATCACGACGTCAATTTGATGTTCGGTGACATCGTCAAGGTGACGCCGTCGTCCAAGGTGGTCGGCGACATGGCGCTGATGATGGTGAGCCAGGATCTGACCGTTGCCGACGTCGAAAACCCAGCCAAGGACATCGCCTTCCCGGACTCGGTCGTCTCGATGCTGCGCGGCGATCTCGGCCAGTCGCCCGGCGGCTGGCCTGCGAAGCTGCAGAAGAAGGCACTGAAGGAAAGCAAGCCGATCACCGAGCGCCCGGGCTCGCTGCTCAAGCCAGCCGACCTCAAGGCCAGCCGCAAGGAGATCGAGCAGAAGCTGGAGCGCAAGCTCTCGGAGTACGAATTCGCCTCCTGGCTGATGTATCCGAAGGTGTTCACCGACTTCGCCGCCGCGCAGGAAACCTACGGGCCGGTCAGTGTGCTGCCGACGCCGACCTATTTCTACGGCATGAAGTCCGAAGACGAGATCTTCCTGGACATCGAAAAAGGCAAGACGCTTGTAGTGCGCTGCCTTGCGATCGGCGACGTCGATGAGAAGGGCATGGTCACCGTGTTCTTCGAGCTCAACGGCCAGCCGCGCCGTGTCCGGGTGCCGGACAGGGCGCATGGCGCCTCGGCGGCCAAGGCTCGGCGCAAGGCCGAGCCCGGCAACGAGGCGCATGTCGGCGCGCCGATGCCGGGCGTGGTCTCCGCCCTTTCGGTCGCCGCCGGCCAAGCGGTCAAGGCCGGCGACGTGCTGTTGTCGATCGAAGCCATGAAGATGGAGACGGCCCTGCATGCCGAGCGCGACGGCACAGTGGCCGAAGTGCTGGTCAAGGCCGGCGATCAGATCGATGCGAAGGATCTGTTGATCGCGTTTGGCTGACGCGCGGATCCATCACACTGGGGACGGCTGGCAGCAGCCGTTCACGAAGCGCCGATAATGGCTTGACCCGCCGCGCCTGCTCGGGCATCGAACCCGCTCCCAATTTACCGCCCAGAATCGCGGTGCTTAAAAAGTAGCGGAGAAAAAACATGGCCGACGACATCACAGATACCAGCCAGACTGTTGCCGCCGGCCAGTTGCGCGCCTTCATCGAGCGCATCGAGCGGCTCGAGGAAGAAAAGAAGACCATCGCCGACGACATCAAGGAAGTGTTCGCCGAGGCCAAGGGCACCGGCTTCGACACCAAGGCGATGCGGTCGATCATCCGGCTGCGCAAGAAGGACCAGGCCGAGCGCCAGGAAGAGGAAACCATCCTCGATCTCTACAAGGCCGCGCTCGGCATGGTGTAAGGCTGTCTGGAAATTCTACTCCGGCTGATATCGCCGGAGCGAATTTCGAAACAGTCTCGGGCCAAGGAATGATGCTGGAACGGGCATCGAACCATGAGCGAATTCGACTTCGGCGCCCGCCGCGCCTCTGAATTCCGCCAACGCAGCTTCTGGGCGCTGTTCGCCGAACGGCATCCGGAGGAACGCGCTTCCATGGCGCGGCGCGGACCCTGGTTCTGGCAGCGCGGGCTGCCCGACTTCGCTCTGGTCCTGTCCATGTATGTCGCGCCGGCGCAAAGCCAAGTTGGCGTCTTTTTCGGCCGTAACGAGAAGTTCGGCGCGACCGGGGTCTGGTCGCGGCTGAAGCCGTTCCAACCGGCAATCGAAGACAGGCTGAAGCTCAGGCCGGAGCAGAGCTGCGAGGCCCTCGGCACCAATTCGATGTGGCGGGTGAACTGCTATGCCGAGGACAACTGGCCGGCCATGGCCGACTGGCTGGTGACGGAATGCTCGCGCTTCGAGCGCGCCGTCACCGACGTGCTGGGAGAGGGATAGCTATCAGGTGTTGGTGCAAAGCATCGGATCCTTCTTCGGCTCGCGCTGGCAAGGCGCGGTTCCGGTCGAGCGGTTGTTCTGGCGCGATCTAGTCCTTGTCGGCACGGCGATCAACATCACCTCGTCGGTGGCCGCGCTCATTCTGCTCGGCTTGAAGCTGCCGCTCGCCGTCGTCCTGGCGGTGCATTTCGCGCCCGTGCCCTACAACATCTTTCTGACCTTTGCCGTCTGGCGAACCACGGAAAAATCCAGTGGCGCCAAGGCTTCGTTGATGACCCTCGGGGCTACGCTTTGGCTGATCCTGGTGGTGGTTGTCTGAGAAGATTGACACGAAAAAGGGCGGCCGAAGCCGCCCTTTGAAGATGGTGGTCAAGCCGCGGCTTAAGCCGCCGGCTCGAATTTCAGCGCCACGCCGTTGATGCAATAGCGCAGGCCGGTCGGCGGCGGGCCGTCCTCGAAGACATGGCCGAGATGGCTGCCGCAGCGGGCGCAGTGGCATTCGGTGCGGACCATGCCGTAGCTGCGGTCGACGGTGTTTTCGACCGAACCGGGCACCGGATCATTGAAGCTCGGCCAGCCGGTGCCGCTCTCGAACTTGAGCTTGGATTCGAACAGCGGCTGGTCGCAGCCGACGCAGGAAAAGGTGCCGGCGCGCTTTTCGTAGAGCAGCGCGCAGCTTCCGGGCCGTTCGGTGCCATGGCCGCGCATGACCGCATATTGCTCGGGCGTCAGGCGGGCGCGCCATTCGGCGTCGGTGCGGGTGACAGGGTAGGTGTGGGTGTCCATTTGATCTCCTCAGCCTTGGCGGCTTGTTGTTGGTTGCAAGCTATATTCGCTTAGAGATAGGCGTTTGTTACGTGTTTTGCTCGCATTTTCAGCCGAGCTCCTACCCAATCGCCTGAAGATAGCGGGCGATCGACGCATGAAATGCCGTTCTTGCGTCGCCGATGATGTTCTGCTGCCACCACGCGCCGTAGATGTCGTCGAATTCGAAAGGCTCAAGTGCCGCCGCGATGCGTCGCACGGCCGGCGCATTGAGCGGAATGTAGTTCGGATAGCTGTACATGAAGCTGACATGGCGACGCGTCGGCGTCACCTGCAATATGTCGCCGGACAGCAGGGCGTTACCGCCATCGCGTTTCCAATGCAGCACCTGGCCGCCGGCAAAATGGCCACCGCAACGCACGAGTGTCAGCGACGGGTTTATGGCCAGCGT
Source organism: Mesorhizobium sp. M0292 (assembly GCF_040321695.1). Classification (NCBI taxonomy): domain Bacteria; kingdom Pseudomonadati; phylum Pseudomonadota; class Alphaproteobacteria; order Hyphomicrobiales; family Phyllobacteriaceae; genus Mesorhizobium; species Mesorhizobium sp. M0292. The sequence goes on along the minus strand of NZ_JAMYSB010000010.1, from coordinate 190,322 downwards.
CTCGCCCGCCCAGCTGACGATGGCGTTGTGCGGCCGCATGATCCACTGGCGGTCGTCGGCATGGAGATAGATCGGCACGCCGCCAAACGCCTCGCTCCACTCGACCATCACCGAATAATAGTGGCAGTGCGAAATAGCGATCGCGGCCAGGCCGCCGCGACGGTTGATTTCGGCTACCGCCTCGTCGCTCACCATCGAGATGCAATCCCACAGCACATTGCCGTGCGGCGTCTGCGCCAGCAGCGCCCGCTGGCCGATAGCAAAGCGCGGCTCGATGCCGAAAGCGAGAACGCCGGCATCGTCCTTCATCACAAGCCTATGCCCGGCAGAGAGTTCTTCCCCAGTGATCCAGGCCTGGCCTTCCCAGCACATATTGTCGCTCGTCCTCGCAGATCGGGCAATTTTCTGGAGGGGTCTGCGTTGCCGCGAACTGGACGCCGCATTGCGGGCAAAGAAAGCAGGTCATCGGCTTTCCTCTCATATCAATGCTTGCGTGAGAGCTGCTTCGTCGCGGCTTCCAACCCGGCCAGCGTCAGTGGGAACATGCGGCCGCCGAAGAGATCGCGGATCATCGCGATCGAATGGGTGAAGCCCCAGTTTTTCTGGTTTTCGGGGTTCAGCCAGACCGCATTCGGCCATTGCTGGATGAGGCGGCCAAGCCAGACACTGCCGGCTTCCGGATTCCAATGCTCGACCGAACCGCCGGGATGCGCGATCTCGTAAGGGCTCATCGAGGCATCGCCGACGACGATTACCTTGTAGTCGGGGCCGTATTTGTGAAGCAGATCGAAGGTCGGGATGGTCTCGGCATGCCTGCGCCGGTTGTCCTTCCAGACGCCCTCGTAAAGGCAGTTGTGGAAGTAAAAATATTCGAGCTGGCGGAATTCGGCGCGGGCGGCCGAAAACAGCTCCTCGACGCTTTTGATGTGGTCGTCCATCGAGCCGCCGACATCGAAGAACATCAAGAGCTTCACGGCGTTGCGCCGTTCGGGGCGCGTCTGCACATCGAGATAGCCGTGCTCGGCGGTGGCATGGATGGTGCCGGGCAGGTCGAACTCTTCCTCCGCACCCTCGCGCACCCAGCGGCGCAGGCGCTTCAGCGCCACCTTGATGTTGCGGGTGCCGAGCTCGACGGCGTCGTCGAAATTTTTGAACTCGCGCTTGTCCCAGACTTTCACCGCACGGCGATTTCGGCTTTCATGCTGGCCGATGCGCACGCCTTCGGGATTGTAGCCATAGGCGCCGAAAGGCGAAGTGCCGCCGGTGCCGATCCATTTCGAGCCGCCCTGGTGGCGGCCTTTCTGCTCCTCCAGCCGCTGCTTCAGTGTCTCCATCAGCTTGTCGAAACCGCCGAGCGCCTCGATCAGTTTCTTCTCTTCCTCGGTCAGGTGCTTTTCGGCGAGCCGGCGCAGCCATTCCTCAGGGATGTTGGCGACACCGACGGCATCGGGGCCGGTGAGCGCCTCGATCCCCTTGAAGACATGCGCAAACACCTGGTCGAAGCGGTCGATATGGCGCTCGTCCTTCACAAGCGCGGCGCGGGCGAGGTAGTAAAAACCCTGGACGTCATAGTCGACCAGCCCGGCTTCCAGACCTTCCAGCAGCGACAGATATTCCCTGAGCGAAACGGGAATCCGCGCGGCCTTCAGTTCGAGGAAGAAGGGGAGGAACATGGTTGGCCGTTATCTATGCCGAACGGTCACGGCGGAGTCGCCACGGGCACTGTCGATTTCGCCGGATTGCAGAAGATTTGCCACAGTACGTGGGTTGGGCATGGGCAAGTGCTTTGCGATGCGGGCTTCCGCCCATTCCCGCATAGCCGACGCGGCATCGGCTATCGCTTCAGCCGGGTTTGCGCCGGCCCCGTGGCAGCCGGCGAGATCGGGCATCCGCACTCCCCAAACGCCGTCACTGCCATCCAGGATTCCGACATAGCGGATCATTCGGCTCCTTCCGCGTTATTTCGATCGCGCTCGCATCATAGCAGATCATACTCGATAAACCCTGTCCGCCGCGCGACATGGTCGTAGAGCTTGCGCGCTGTGGCGTTGGTTTCGTGGGTCATCCAATAGACGTTCTTGACGCCGATCTTGCCGGCTTCCTGCTTGACCGCTTCAATGAGGGCCGCACCGATGCCCTTGCCGCGCACATCAGGGTCGGCGAACAGGTCCTGCAGGTAGCAGTTGTTTTTCTCCGACCAGCCGGAGCGGTGATAGAGATAATGGGTCAGGCCGACCGCCTTGCCGTCGAGCGTGGCGATAAACCCCTTCGGTTCGAATTCACCTTCCGTGAACAGTCGTTCCCAGGTGATGTCGTAGACCTCGTCCGGCAGCTTGGTCTCGTAGAAGGTGAGGTAGGCAGTCCACAGCCGCCGCCAGTCGGCATGGTCGGCCAGCGCCAGCGGGCGGACGGTGATCTCGGTCATTTCGGTTCCTCCAAAGCCTTATCGGATTCCGGCGGAATCAGATCGGAAACACCATCGCCTAATCCACCGGCGAATTGTACTCGCGAAATGCGGTCGCCAGCATCTGCAGCGCGTCACGCGCGCGCGGCGCCAGATTGTGCGAATGCAGCACCACTTCGGAAGGGTCAAGCGATGGAAGACCAAGTTTGCGGCCAACCTCGATCAGGCCGGGCGGAGCGACGCAGTGAGCCAGCGCCGAAACGGCAAAGCCCGCCGATATCGCAATGTTGACGGCCGCGCCGCCGCCGCCGACGAAGGCCTCCTCCCAGGCGATGCCTGCTTTGTCCAGCGCCTCGACCGCCCGCACACGATCCGGACAGTTGCACACGGTGCTTAAGAGCGCGAGGCGCAACGGCGTTCCGCGCTGCCACTCGAAGGAAGGTGCTGCGAACCAGCCATAGTGGTTGCGCGACAAGGTCCGGCCAGGACGGCTGTCGCCTTCGCGGTGCACGATGACTGCATCGAGCTCGCCGTGATCGAAAGCTTCCTTGAGCACCGTGCTGGTATCGATCCTCAAACTGAGCGTCAGCGATGGATCGTGCGCATGGAGCTGGGCAATCAGAATGGACAGCGCCGGACCGGCGGCATGATCGACAAAGCCGAGCGCAAGCCGGCACGGTGCTGACGCAAACTCCGCCATGGCGCGCTCGTGCGCGGCAAGGAAGTCACGCGCGGCGGGGAGGAAGACGGCGCCTCGTGCCGACAGGCTGACGCGGCGCGGCGTTCTTTCAATCAATCGCGCCCCGAGCTTCTCCTCAAGGCGGCGCAGCTTGACGCTGATCGTCGCCTGCGTGCTGCCCAGCGCCGATGCCGCCTGGGTGAAGCTCTGCAGATCGGCCACCATCACAAAGGTTCGTACGGCGTCCACATCAAGACTGGTCATCGCAGCACTCCATTGGGCCGATCATTCCGTTTTGTCATTTCTGATATAGCCGAGCATAGCCTTTTTTCATGGTCGAGTCTCCTCTATCTCAAACTGGTCGCGGTTTGAAGAGCGCCTCATGCTCGGATGGAAAGAGATCGATATGCCAATTCAACGAAACACCATAGCGCTCACCGGCGTGTGCCTGGCGTCGCTGCTGTTCGGGCTCGAAATCTCCAGCGTGCCGGTGATCCTGCCGAAACTGGAAAGCGTGCTCGCCGCCAATTTCAGGGATTTGCAGTGGATCATGAATGCCTACACCATCGCCTGCACGACAGTGCTGATGGCGACAGGGACATTGGCCGACCGTTTCGGCCGCAAGAGCGTGATGGTGATCACCACCGTCGCCTTCGGCCTCGCCTCGCTGCTGTGCGGCCTGGCTCCGAGTGCTGCACTGCTGATAGCCGCCCGCTTCCTGCAAGGCCTCGCCGGCGGCGCGATGCTGACCTGCAGCGTCGCCGTGCTGTCGCATCAGTTCCAGGACGGCCGCGAACGCGGCAAGGCTTTCGTCGCCTGGAGCGTCGTCTCAGGCATCGGGCTCGGTTTCGGGCCCGCCATCGGTGGCTTGATCGTGGCGCTGTCGAACTGGCAATGGGTGTTCCTCATCCACGTGCCGCTGGCGATCCTGGCGCTCGCCTTTATCGGCGCCGGTGTCACGCAATCGCGCGATCACAATGCCCAGAAGCTCGACTGGGCCGGCATGCTGACGCTGTCGGCTTCTGTGTTCGGCTTCTCCTATCTGATTACGCAGGGTGCGGATCTCGGGACCAGCGCCCGCATCGGCGTGATATCAGCCTCCGTGGCTGCGTTCATCGCTTTCCTTGTCGCCGAGAGGGTCAATCCCTATCCGATGTTCGATTTCTCCGTGTTCCGCATCCGCCAGTTTTCCGGCGCGATCATGGGCGCCATCGGCATGAATTTCAGCTACTGGCCGTTCATCATCTATCTGCCGATCTATTATTCCGGCGTTCTCGGCTACGACAGCACGACGACCGGCCTGCTATTGCTCGTCTACACGCTGCCGTTCATGGTGATGCCGCCGATCGCCGAGCGCATTCGCGCGCGCTATCAGGCACGAATTGCCATCCCGCTCGGTCTGCTGACGCTAGGGATCGGTTTCATCGCCATGTGGATCGGCTCCAGGCTCGAGGGCGCCACCTGGCTGACCATGCTGCCCGGCACGCTGATTGCCGGCATCGGCATCGGTCTCACCAATTCGCCGACCACCAATACCACGACCGGCGCGGTATCGCCGGATCGTGCCGGCATGGCGTCCGGCATCGACATCAGCGCACGCCTGATCACGCTCGCTATCAACATCGCGATGCTCGGCCTGCTGCTGACGCAAGGTATCGTTTCCCACCTGCGGGCCACACTCGGCGCGGCTTTGGAGCCGGATGAGTTGCGGGCACTGGCGGAAAGGGCCGCCACCGGCAATCTGGAGGGCCTTGCGCAGGGGACGCCGAAGCTCGCAGCCCTCGACCCATCCGGCGCCATCGTGCATGCCGCGCTGGTCAATGGTTTCGGCTGGGTCATGCTCTATTGCGGGATCGGCGTTCTCGCCCTGTCGGTCATCGGCTTCGTCATCTTCGGGCCGAAGCGCGTCGCGCCGCAGGAGACAGGGCTTGCGGCGGCCGAGTGATCGGCCGAAGCCCGCTCATAGCGCTCAGCCCGCCCGCCGATCCTTATCCCTGCCGCCTGGCCATGAAAGCAAGGCGCTCAAACAGATGCACGTCCTGCTCGTTCTTGAGCAGCGCGCCGTGCAGTTTCGGCAGCGCGTTCCTGGGGTCGGCGCGCAGATCCTCGGGTGCGATGTCGTCGGCGACCAGCAGGCGGATCCAGTCGAGCGCCTCGGAGGTCGACGGCTTCTTCTTCAACCCCTGCACATCGCGGATCTCGTAGAACTGGGTCAGGGCAGCACGCACCAAATTCTGCTTTATGCCGGGATAGTGCACGTCGACGATTTTGTGCAGCGTGTCGACATCGGGAAAGCGGATGTAGTGGAAGAAGCACCGGCGCAGGAAGGCGTCGGGCAGTTCCTTCTCATTGTTGGAAGTGATGATGACGATGGGGCGCACAGCGGCGCGGATCGTTTCGCCGGTTTCGTAGACGAAGAACTCCATCCGATCGAGTTCCTGCAGCAGGTCGTTGGGGAATTCAATATCGGCCTTGTCGATCTCGTCGATCAACAGCACGACCTTCTTACCGGCCGCGAAGGCGTGCCAGAGCTTGCCGCGCTTGATGTAGTTTTTGATGTCGTTGAACCTGGCATCGCCGAGCTGGCTGTCGCGCAGCCGCGAGACAGCATCATATTCATACAGTCCCTGCTGCGCACGGGTGGTCGACTTGACGTGCCATTCGATCAGGTCGAGGCCGAGCGCCGATGCCACCTGGCGGGCAAGCTCGGTCTTGCCGGTGCCCGGCTCGCCCTTGACCAGCAACGGCCGCTCCAGCGCGATCGCGGCGTTCACCGCCACCATCAGATCCTTGTCGGCGACATAGGCCGCCGTGCCTTCGAAACGCATACTTGCTCCTCGGTTGGTCAGCGCGAGCGTAAGGACGCTGCTTGACCTGTGCAAGGGCGAGCCGGCTGCGACCAAAGCGTGTGAGATCGAAATGGAAACATCGGCTCATGTCACTAGCGCTTGACCGACCAGCCGCCTATATTGGGCTTGGCGGTCTGCGCTTCCCGGCAGGAGAACATTTTCCCCGGGGCCTTAACGATCCTTAGGGAGCTGTCCCTGGGAAGACCCGTGGGTTTTCTCATACGGCGCCCACCTACTTTGTAGGTTCCCGGGATCGCTCTCTCCACCGGTTGTGTGGATCGTCACTTACCTCTATCCGCCCAGTTTGGCGGATGATGTGGTAGAAAACGTCGCTCATGAAACGTCACCCAGATCCGACCTTTTCTATCGTCCGCGCATGACATCTCCCAAAGACCTGAAAAAGCAGTTGCGCCTCGAGGCACTCGGCCGCCGCGATGCGCTCGATCCGCTGTGGCGGGTGGAGATCGCGCTTGAGATGGCCGAGACGGCGCGCGACCACCTCGCCATCGAGCCGGGTCAGATCGTTTCAGCTTTCTGGCCGATGCGATCGGAGGTCGACATCAGGCCACTGATGTTCGCCTTGCGCGAGAAGGGGGCCAGGCTTTGCCTGCCGGCCATCCTCGACAAGACCACCATCGTCTTTCGCGAACTGGTGCGCGGCGCGCCGATGGTCGAGATGGGTTTTGGCACGGTCGGTCCGCATGCGGAGGCCGAGGTTCTCGATCCCGCGGTGATGCTGGTGCCGCTCGCGGCCTTCGACAGCCGCGGTCATCGCATCGGGTATGGCGCCGGCTATTACGACCGCGCCATCGCCAGGCTGATCGACAAGGGCCAGCCGCCACGACTGATCGGCATTGCTTTCAATTGCCAGGAGGTGGGTCTGGTGCCGGATGAGGCGCACGACGTCATCATCCCGGAAATACTGACCGAGAGCGGTTTGCGCCGCTTCGATATCGCTTAAAAGACCGCGATCCCGCTTAACGCGTTTCCAAGACGTGCCGGATAGTGTTCCGGCAACACAGTCCGAGCCGATGGCGGCCATCATGTTTGTCTTCGCACGCTTCCTGCTGATGCCGTTCGTCCTCATAGCGGTGACGCTGTTCGCGATGGCATTGCACATTTCCGGAACGGCCCTGCACCACCAGTTCGCCTGGCATCAGACGGTTGCCACAGTGACGGATGTCAGTTCCTACAGCGAAGCCCAGGGTAATGGCCTCACCACGAAAGGCATCAACGTCGCTGTCACCTATGTCGCGAACGATGCACCGATGACGTGGTCCGGCAAGGGAAAGGACATCGGCCTCTACACGGCGTCCAAAGGCGACGCGGTGAAGTTGTATTACAACCCTGCCAATCCATCGATCCTCGATACCGCGGCGATGAAGGGCTGGCGCGGCGGACTGTTGCTCCTGGCCGCTACTGGTGGGTTCACTGTTTTTTACGTGTGGTTCTTCTGGCTGCGCGGACGCACCGCACCGCCGGCGTCACCGATGATGCCTTCGGCAGTTCGCGTTGCGGGCGCGAGCGCCAAGCCGCCTCAACAGCAGACTTTCGGCCGGCGTTAGCGCCAATCGCCCGGGTAGCGCTTGCCTAGCGTCCGTGCCTCTGGATAGAAGTGGGCATGAGACTTCTCTTCCTCGGCGACATGGTGGGCAAATCGGGACGTACGGCGGTGTGGGAACAACTGCCCGGCCTGATCTCGGATTTCAAACTCGACTTCGTCATCGTCAATGGCGAGAACGCCGCCGGCGGCTTCGGCATCACCGAAGACATTTTTCGCGACACCATCGCCGCCGGTGCCGATGTCGTCACCACCGGCAACCATGTCTGGGACCAGCGCGACGCACTGATCTTCGCGCCGCGCGAGGAGCGCTTTTTGCGCCCGTCCAACTTCCCCAAGGGAACGCCGGGGCGCGGTTCCGGCGTCTATATCGCCAAAAACGGCGCGCGCGTGCTGGTCGCCAACATCATGGGCCGGGTGTTCATGCATCCCGAGCTCGACGATCCGTTCCAGGCTGGGGAGCGCGAGCTGGCCGCCTGTCCGCTGGGCGAGCAGGCCGATGCCGTGGTCATCGACTTCCATGCCGAAGCGACCTCGGAGAAAATGTGCTTCGCGCATTTCGTCGACGGCCGCGCCAGCCTCGTCATCGGCACCCATACGCACCAGCCGACGGCCGACCACCAGATCCTCAACGGCGGCACCGGCTACATGTCCGATGCCGGCATGTGCGGCGACTATGATTCCTCGCTCGGCATGGACAAGGAAGAGCCGCTCAACCGCTTCCTGTCGAAAGTGCCGAAAGGCCGCTTCGAGGCGGCGACCGGACCGGCGACATTGTGCGGCGTCGGCGTCGACATTTCCGACCGGACGGGCCTGGCCGAAAAGATCGCGCCGTTTCGCCGCGGGCCTCGGCTTGAAGAAACCGCGCCATCCTTCTGGTCGTGACATTGATATGGTGGAATATAGTACCTAACTGGCGACGAAACTGCTCTAGATCGTAGAGGGGACGACCTCCATGCAGCTCGTTGACTTCCTGGCGCCGCATTTTCAATTCGTTTCCGATCCAACCGCGTGGGTCGCGTTGCTGACGCTGATCGTGCTCGAGGTCGTGCTCGGCATCGATAATCTGATCTTCATCTCGATCCTGACCAACAAATTGCCGGAAGCGCAGCGCGCCCGCGCCCGGCGTCTCGGCATCTCGGCGGCGCTGATCATGCGGCTGGTGCTGCTCGCAACCATCTCCATCATCGTGCAGCTGACGACGCCGGTGTTCACAGCGTTCGGCCATGGCTTTTCCTGGCGCGACCTGATCCTGATTGCCGGCGGCCTGTTCCTGGTCTGGAAGGCGACCAAGGAAATCCACCACACCGTCGATCCCGACGACCACAAGGATACGATGATGGGCGAGACGCTGCAGATCTCGCTTGCCGGCGCCATCTTCCAGATCCTGCTGCTCGATCTCGTCTTTTCGATCGATTCGATCATCACCGCCGTCGGCATGACCGACGAGATTGCCATCATGTACATCGCCGTGATCGTGGCGGTGAGCGTGATGATGCTGGCGGCCGGGCCGCTGGCCAACTTCATCGCCAAGAACCCGAGCATCGTCATGCTGGCGCTGGGCTTCCTGCTGATGATCGGCATGACGCTGATCGCCGACGGCATGGGCTATCATGTGCCGAAGGGCTACATCTACGCCGCGATGGGCTTTTCCGCCCTGGTCGAGGGCCTCAACATGCTGGCGCGGCGAAGGAAGAAATCCAGCGGTGGGCATTGAGGCTGGGCGATCGGGGCGATCCTAGCGCCCCGGCACGCCCTTCGGATAACGGTCGCCGATCAGGCCAAGCGACAGGCCCTGTTCAGCCATGCTTTGGCACCAGCCAACACCAGTGCGAAGCCGTCGGTCGAGCCGATCGCTTGCTTGACCTGCTCGTCGGCGGTGCCGGCGAAGCCGAAATTGCTGACCTCAAGAAAGGTCGCACCGTCAGGCGTTTCGGCGCCGGGCATCTCCGTGAATGTCCAGACCACAGTGGTCGGTGGATCGCTCCATTGCATGACGATCTTCTTGTTCTCGACGATCTCGCTGACATTGACCATCGCCGAGGCGCCGTACATGCGCCACTCCCAGCGAACCTCTTTGCCGCTATCCAGCCGGCCGCTACTGTGGGTAAACAAGAATTTCGTGGTGATGGCCGGGTTGACGATCGCCTCGAAGACCTCGTCGACCGGCCGCTTAATCAGCATGCCGGCTTCGGCAGTCGGCGTTTTGTGAATTTCCATCGATGCTCCTTCTTGTCCGGTTTGCGCTCACCAGGCGTCAGGCTCGCGCACCATGTGAACGATGCTGGTCGGGTTGGCGATCCAGAAGCCGCGAAAGCCTTCGCCCAGGGGCTCGACCGCGTCGCAACGGACGACGCCGGCCTTGGCGAGATGATCCGCAATGGCTGCAGAATCGTCGGTGAAAAGCTCAAGCCAGACTTCGGCCTGGCTCAGCATCGGCGCCTCGTCGATCCACAGACGGTTTGGGCCAAGCTCGAAGCCGATGGCTGGCGTCTTGGCGGTGAATGGCTTCAAGCCGACGACATCACGATAGAAGGCGATCGTCGCCTCGTACTGGTGCGGCGGCACCTTCATGGCGATGTTGATGCCACCGGTGATCTTCGCGGTCATTGCGGGCTCCGTTGCGCGGTTCATCTGTTTGTCTCGTTGGCCGGCTCGCCCCTCATCTCGCCGCGGTAGTAGCCGTCGCGCAGGTTGATGCCGTATTCGACATAGGCCTTCATGCAAGCCAGCATCTGCGACCAGCCCTCGCAATTGAGGTAGGATTTCTGCAGGCCGACCACGCCTTCCGGCCAGCCGGATTCAGCAATGGTCACAAGGGTGCCGCCATCGTCCAGCGGCTCGAAGTTCATCTCGATGCGTGTCTTGTAGGCGGGCTTGCCTTCGGCATCGGTGGCATCCCAGCGCAGCACGATATGGCGGTCCTTGATCACCTCATCGACTTCGACGGGCACCTTGCCCCACCAGACCACCCCGGTGCCGGCCTTCAGCGGCGCGCTGGCGCCGCCGATGGTGGTGAAATAGCCACTCAGCTTTTTGGGATTGACGACGGCGTCGAACACTTCGGCGACCGGTTTGCCGATGCGCCCGGAAACTCTGAATCCAAGAGACATATCCACAGCTCCTTCCTTGATTGGCTCGACGATATGTTATAGAAACATAACATGTCAAGCCAAACCGCAGACGATCACGTTTTCAAGGCGTTGGCGCATCCGCGCCGTCGCGAATTGCTGGATCGGCTGAAGGATGCACCGCAGACGACCGGCATGTTGTGCGAGGCGTTTCCCGACATCGATCGCTGCACCGTCATGCTGCATCTCAAGGTGCTGGAAGAAGCCGAACTGGTGGTGGCAAAGCGCCAAGGGCGAGAGCGCTGGAACCATCTCAACGCGCTGCCGATCAAGCACATCCACGACCGCTGGATCAGCCAGTATGCCGGCCATGCGCTCAGCATTATCGACCGGCTGAAGTCCGATCTGGAGGGCTGAACCGGCGCGGCTGGACGAATTGAGCCGATTTATCTATAAGCCGGCCATTCCGACAGAGAACGCCGTGCATCCATCGCGTTGCACCTTGGACGGCTCTGAAAATTTGAATTCGAGTACCCGGGAGGACGAGGTGAGACCACCTCGCTTCGGGATGCTCTAGCCGAAGACGACAGGGGTGCCATGGCCGGCCATTCACAGTTCAAGAACATCATGCACCGCAAGGGCCGGCAGGACGCGGTGCGGTCGAAAATGTTTTCCAAGCTGGCGCGCGAAATCACCGTCGCCGCCAAGAGCGGAACACCGGATCCGTCGATGAACCCGCGTTTGCGCCTGGCCATTCAGAACGCCAAGGCGGTGTCGATGCCGAAGGACAACATCCAGCGCGCCATTAACAAGGCGTCGATGGGCGATGCCGAGAATTACGAAGCGGTGCGCTATGAAGGCTATGGGCCGGGCGGCGTGGCGCTGATCGTCGAGGCGCTGACCGACAACCGCAACCGCTCGGCCTCGAATGTGCGCGCCGCCTTCACCAAAGCCGGCGGTGCGCTTGGTGAAACCGGCTCGGTGTCGTTCATGTGGAACCGCGCCGGCGAGATTTACTATCCGGCCTCCGCCGGCAGCGCCGACAAGGTGATGGACGCGGCGATCGAGGCCGGCGCCGATGACGTCGAGTCCGACGAGGAAGGCCACACCATCTACTGTGCGTTCGAGAGTATGGGCGAAGTGTCTAAGGCGCTGGAAGCCTCGCTTGGCGAGGCCGAATCGGTGAAGCCGATCTGGCAGCCGCAGAACAATGTCCCGGTCGACGAAGAGCGGGCGCAATCGCTGATGAAACTGGTGGCAACGCTCGAGGACGATGACGACGTGCAGAGCGTCTACGCCAATTTCGAGGTCGACGACGAGACCATGGCCAAGCTCAGCGCGGCGTAGGTCCGTGCAATACAGTCGGATGCGAATATTGCTGTATGACGGCGGCCTGCCTATAGATTAGTCAGTTATCAGGGGGGGCCGACGACCGACTATAAAGAGGCAAGTTTTGCCGATGCGGTGGCCTGGCCTCGCCGGCCCGGCATATGGCGACGGTTTCTCGCTGCACTCATCGACTACCTTGTAATCCTGATCGCCCTCTATTTGCTCGTAGGGGCTCTATTTCTGCTGACCAACGGTGGCGTAAAAGGCAGCTTTTGGCTGAACTGGAAACTATGCCAGGAGGGTACGGTTCACGGTGCCCCGACACTTGCCCGTTATGATTGGCAGGTGTGTAGAACATCAGTACTTGGTTTGCCGGTCGCCATATGGAGCGTGGGTACGGCGCCGGGCTCAAAGCCTGGAGAAACCTCCTCCATCTCGATCGATCTGGATTCGCAAGGGAATTTCAGGCCTGCAGCATTGGACCTGGGTTTCCTCGAGCTGATCGCTCTGGCGTCTTATCTCCTCATTATGGAGTTGAAGTCCGGCCAATCAATCGGCAAGCGGCTCACGGAGCTCACTGTACATGATGAGGACGACAGACATAGGGTCGGCCTGCCGGCGAGAAAGGCTGTTCGGCGGCAACTTATCAAGTTTCTCGGCGCATTACCGATCGTCCTGACGGGAAGCTGGTATGCTTTTCAGGCTTGGGGCACCGCTCCCGGTGGCGTGCAGGATTACTCCAGCCTGGAAATAGTGGTTGCGTCCGCTGCCCTCGTTTCGGTGTTGATCTGGCCGGTCTGGATTGCGATATCCATAGCTCTGGGCGACGACCCGATACACGATCGATTCGCAAATACCACGGTGCGCATACAGGAGGCCCAGACATGAGTGTGCCGGAGAGGCCCCGCGTGGTCATCACCTATTGCACGCAGTGCCAGTGGCTGTTGCGGGCCGGCTGGATGGCGCAGGAACTGCTCTCCACCTTCGGCACGGATCTTGGCGAAGTGACGCTGGTGCCGGGCACAGGCGGCATCTTCACCGTTTCCTGCAACGATGTGCTGGTCTGGGACCGCAAGCGCGACGGCGGCTTTCCCGATGCCGCCAAGCTCAAGCAGCTGGTGCGCGACGTCATCGATCCGGACCGGGATCTCGGTCATTCCGACCGCAAGGGTCACACGCAAAAGGACTCCGCTTGAGGCGAGGTCCTTGCGTTTGCGAAGTGCCATTTTTCAGAGCAATGCGAACATGAAGCAGGCCATCGACACGATGGCGGTGATGGTGCGGACGTGGTTCCACATCACCCATTGATTCAGATGGTTCGCCCACACGGCTACGCCATTGGCGCTGGCCGGGTCGACGGCGGCGAGCGCATCGTTGAGCGGCACATTGAAGACCATGGTCACGATCGGGTTGCCGATCAAATAGATCACGGCACCGGCAAGCAGCCAGTATAAGCCGGACTGGCTCCACCCCATGAGAACGGCGGCGATAAGCACCAGACAGAGCACGCCGGTGCCGAACAGCGCCGTCATGAAGGTGGGCGTGATCACCGTGATGTTGATCGAATTCATCGCTGCGATGCCTTGGGGGACCGGCAGCCGGGCAAGCGCCGACATGATAAAGTTGGAAAAGGCGAAGAACACGCCGCCGACGACGCCCGAGCCGATGGCGGCGATGATGGTGAGGGTGGGAAGAAGCTTGATCATCTCAGTTGCTCCAAATGCCGGTTGCGGCGGGTTCATTTGCGTAGGCGGAAAAGTCTTTCGGCGCGCGGCCGAGCACACGCTGGACACCGTCGGTCAGCGTCTCGTTGCGGCCGTCAAGCACTTCGGTGAACAGCTCGTTGAGCAGCCAGGCGATTTCGGGCGGCAGTTCGTGTGCCGCCGTCGCGGCGGTGAATTCGTCATGCGAGATCTTGATATAGCGGATGTCGCGGCCGGTCGCCTTGGCGATCTCGGCGACCGCGTCGGCGAAGCTCAGCAGCCGCGGCCCGGTCAGCTCATAGAGCTGGCCGACATGGCCCGGCTCGGTCAGCGCGACGAAGGCAGCATCGGCGATGTCGTCGACATCGACGAAGGGCTCGCCAACAGGGCCGACAGGCAAGGCCACTTCGCCTTGCAGCAGGGACTCGACGACAAAACCTTCGCTGAAATTCTGCGAAAACCAGGCGCAGCGCAGGATCGTCCAGTCGGCGCCCGAGGCTTTGACCATCTCTTCGGCGCGCTGGGCCTCGGTCTCGCCGCGGCCGGAGAGCCGCACCAGGCGGGTGACGCCATTTGCCACCGCAAGCCTGGCGAAGGCGCCGACTGTCTCGGCGGCGCGCGGCACGGCGATGTCGGGATAGTAGCTGATGTAGACGGCACTCACGCCTTGCATGGCAGGCTCCCAGGTCGCCGGAACCTCCCAGTCGAAGCGGGGGCTGCCGGAGCGCGAGCCGATGCGCACGGGAACGCCCTGTGCGGTCAGCCGCTCTGCGAGGCGACGGCCGGTCTTGCCAGTGCCGCCGAGGATCAGGATTGGTTTGGTGTCAGTCATTGTGGTTCTCCTTTGCTTGAAAATATGAGTGATCCTCACATTTGCAAAACGTGATAAACCCTCGTATTTTGCGAGTCAAGCCGTTTGTTGGCAATTTTGTCGGAACCGGAGGCAGTCATGGAAGACACAGCAGCGCCCGCATCTGCCCAGGAGCAGGTAGCATCGCCGCGGCGGGCGCCCACCCAGCAGCGCAGCCGCGAGCGGGTCGAGCGCATGCTGGCCGCAGCCTCGGCGCTGATTGCCGAGCAAGGCAGCGACGCCATGCGCATGGGCGAGGTGGCGGAACGGGCCGCGGTGTCGATCGGCTCGCTCTACCAGTTCTTTCCCGACAAGCGGGCGATCGTCTGGGCGCTGGCCGAGCGCTACACCGCCGAAAGCCAGGCCTGCATCTCCTCGGCGCTCAAGGATGTCGTCGACGCCGAGGGCCTGCGGCAGGCGTTTTCGGAGCTGGTGGATATCTACTATCAGCTGTTCCTGGCCGAGCCGGTGATGCGCGACATCTGGTCGGGCACGCAGGCCGACAAGGCGCTGCGCCAGCTCGAACTCGCCGACAGCCGGGCAAATGCCGAATTCCTGACCATGGTGCTGAAGCGGCTGCATCCCGGCGCCGATCCGGTGGCGCTGGAGACCACAGCGTTTCTGGTCTGGCAGATGGGCGAGGCTGCCGTGCGGCTGGCGATCTCGGTCGATCGGCAGGAGGGCGACAGGCTGGTCGCCGCCTACAAGCGCATGGCGCTGCGGGAATTGGTGGACGGGTAGGCTCGCACCACTCTGGGAAGGGTCGCTTCGAAGCAGCAGGGTGGAGGCGTCGGACCGCACCCGACCCTTGGGCCGACCTCCCCACAAGCGGGAGGTATCGGCGCGTTAGCTTGAAGCGACTGACTTTGACGGCAACAAAAAACCCGCCACAAAGGCGGGTTCTTTATTCAGCGATACAGGTAAACTTTAAAGGCCGAAACCTTCGAAGCGCTTCTTGAACTTCGACAGGCGGCCGCCGCGGTCGAGCAGGGTCTGCTGGCCGCCGGTCCAGGCCGGGTGCGTGGTCGGATCGATATCGAGGTTCATCGTATCGCCTTCCTTGCCCCAGGTCGAACGGGTCGAGTATTCGGTGCCATCGGTCATGACGACCTTGATGGTGTGGTAGTCGGGATGGATATCGGCCTTCATTGTCGTGCTTCCTGGCTTGCGGCGCTACAGACGGGCCCGCGGCCTGCGTCGATGCGCCCCTTTTTAAAACTCGAAGCCGCAGCTATTGAAAAGCCACGGCTTCTAAAACGGTCGGCGAGCCTATACATCAGCCGGAATTGAATCACAAGGCCACGGCAGGCGCATATTGAACGCGCCCACCTGGAGCGGCCAGAGGAAACGGTCATGGCGGACATCAGCGGCGAGCAAGACGGGCGCAGGCGCTCGCTCGGGCCGCTCAGGCGCCTATATCCCTACATATTCCGCTACCGCAAACTGGTCATAGGCGCCCTCATTTCGCTCGCCATCGCCGCAGCGACGACGCTGGCGCTGCCGCTGGCCGTGCGGCGCATGATCGACCACGGTTTCAGCGCTTCCGACACCGTCTTCATCGCCGAATATTTCGCCGCTTTGGTGGCGATGGCAGCCATTCTGGCGGCGGCATCGGCCGGACGCTACTACTTCGTCATCACGCTCGGCGAGCGGGTCGTTGCCGACATCCGCAGCGACGTGTTTTCGCATGTCACGACGCTTTCGCCGTCCTTCTTCGACACCGCCCAGTCGGGCGAGATCGTCTCGCGGCTTGCCGCCGACACCACGCAGGTGAAATCCGCCGTCGGCGCCACCGCCTCCGTGGCGTTGCGCAACGTCATCCTCGGCCTTGGCGCGGTGGCGATGATGGTCGTCACCAGCCCGAAACTGTCGGGCCTGGTGATCGCGGCCATTCCGCTCATCGTGCTGCCGCTGGTCGCGTTCGGCCGTTCGGTGAGGCGCCGGTCACGGCAGGCGCAGGATACGCTGGCGCAAGCGACCGCCTATGCCAGCGAGCAGATCGGCGCGGTGCGCACGCTGCAGGCGTTCACCAACGAGACGCTGGTCACCGGGCGGTTCTCGGCCGCGGTGGAAGCCGCCTTCCAAGCGGCGCGCTCGTCGATCTTCTCCCGCTCGCTGCTCACCTTCTTTGCCATCTTCATGATCTTTTCCTCGGTCGTGGCGGTGTTGTGGTTCGGCTCGCGTGACGTGCTTGCCGGCACGATGTCGCCCGGTACGCTCGGCCAGTTCCTGCTTTACTCCGTGTTTGCCGCAGGCGCGCTGGGCGCACTGTCGGAAGTCTGGGGCGAGCTTGCCCAGGCGGCGGGTGCGGCCGAAAGGCTGACCGAGATACTCGACGAGACGCCGGCGATTCAACCGCCGGCCAATCCGCTGCCGCTGCCCGCCAAGGCGACAGGCGCGATCAGCTTCGACGACGTCTCCTTCTCCTACCCGGCAAGGCCGGACCGTGCCGCCGTCCACGGCTTGAGTTTTCAGGTCAAGCCCGGCGAGACGGTGGCGATCGTCGGCCCGTCGGGCGCCGGAAAGAGCACCGTCTTTTCGCTGATCCTGCGCTTCTACGATCCAGAAACCGGCCGCATCGCCATTGACGGCGTCGACGTGCGCGAAGCCGATCCGGCTGAAGTGCGGGAGCGCATTGCGATCGTGCCGCAGGATGTCACCATCTTTGCGGCAAGCGCGCGCGACAATATCGGCTTTGGCCGGCCGGGCGCGACGAATGCCGAGATCGAGGCCGCCGCCAGGGACGCGCTGGCCGACGAGTTCATCCTCAGGCTCGACAAGGGCTACGACAGCCAGGTCGGCGAGCGCGGCGTCACCTTGTCCGGCGGCCAGCGCCAGCGCGTGGCGATCGCCCGCGCCATCCTGCGCGACGCGCCGATCCTGCTGCTCGACGAGGCCACGTCGGCGCTCGACGCCGAAAGCGAAACGCTGGTGCAGACGGCGCTGGAACGGCTGATGCAGGGCCGCACCACCATCGTCATCGCCCACCGGCTGGCGACCGTGCTGAAGGCCGACCGCATCCTGGTCATGGATGGCGGCCGCATCGTCGAGGAAGGCACGCACCAGAGCCTGGTCGCCAAGGGCGGAATCTATGCAAGGCTGGCCAAGCTGCAGTTCGAAACCGGAGCAAGCGCCTTCAGGGGTGCCGCGGAGTAGCAACCCGCAATCAGGCGGGACCATACCGCTTGC
This sequence comes from Mesorhizobium sp. M0292, assembly GCF_040321695.1. Taxonomy (NCBI): domain Bacteria; kingdom Pseudomonadati; phylum Pseudomonadota; class Alphaproteobacteria; order Hyphomicrobiales; family Phyllobacteriaceae; genus Mesorhizobium; species Mesorhizobium sp. M0292. The sequence continues at coordinate 172,687 of NZ_JAMYSB010000010.1, read as the reverse complement.
GGAGATGCTCGGTGAAATGCGCGGCATTCAGTTTCTCGCCGGTGGCGCGCTCAAGCAGTTCGGGCGTCGACCAGCGCGATCCCTGCGACCAGATCTTGTCGCGGCGCCAGTCATTGATGGCGGCGAAATTGCCCCTGGCGAGATCGCTGTCGGCTGAAGGATGGTCGCGCGTCAGCGCAGCCCATTGCTGCGCCGCCATCATGGCGCCCAGCGTATAGGACGGGAAATAGCCGAAGGCGGCGCCCGGCCAATGCACGTCCTGCATCGGTCCGTCGGCTGGGTTGTCGATGGTCGAAAGGCCAAGATACTCCCGCATCTTGGCGTCCCACGCTTCGGGCAGGTCGGCCGCCTGCAGCCGCCCCGAGACCAGCTCCTGCTCCAACTCGTAGCGCAGGATGACATGCAGCGGGTAGGTTACCTCGTCCGCGTCGACGCGGATCAGGCCGCGCTCGACCCGGTGCACATGCGGCAGGATGTCGTCGAGCGACCAGGCTTCGCCGAGATGCTTTTCGACCACGGGCAGCGCCCAGCGCCAGAATTCGGGGTTGCGGCCGACCTGTTTCTCGACGAACAGGCTCTGGCTTTCATGCACCGCCATGCCGCGCGCCTTGCCGAGCGGCCAGTGCGCCCAGGCCTTCGGCAGGTTCTGCTCGTAGAGCGCATGGCCGGTCTCGTGCAGCACGCCCATCAAGGCCGACAGGAAGTCGGACGTCTTGTAGCGGGTGGTGATGCGCACGTCGCTCGGCACGCCGCCGCAGAAGGGATGGTGCGATACGGACAGAGAACCGTGGGTGAGGTCGAAGCCGACCGAAGCCATCATGGCGAGACCAAGCTCGCGCTGCCGGTCGATCGCATAGCTGCCGGAGAGCGGCTTCACGGGATGCCTGGCCAGGCGCGCTTCCTGCGCGGCCAGGGCTTCCGGCACGAAGCCCTTCAGGAATGTCTTCAGCTCGGTGAAGACCGGCGTGATGTCGGCGGCGCGGTTGCCAGGATCGTATTGCTCCATCAGTGCGTCGTAGGGATCGAGGCCGAGCGCGTCGGCGCGCAAAGCGGCTTCCTCGCGCACCAGCGCGATGACACCTTCGAGCGCCGGCAGGAAGCCTGCCCAGTCATTCTTGGCGCGCAGGTCGCGCCAGAGCTGCTCGGAGCGCATACGCGCCACCGTCTGGCGCTCGACGAATTCGACCGGCAGGCAGGTCAGGTTGGTGTATTGGCGACGCAGTTCGCGGACCGCCGCCTGCTGCTCCTCGTTCAGCGCCTCCTGTTCGGCGGCGGCGAGCCAGTCGGCGATCTCCGGCGCGGTAGCCCTGATATGCAGCATCCCGGCCAGGGACGACATGGCTTCGGCGCGCTTCTCGCCGCCGCCGACGGCCATGTGGGTCGCCTCGTCGGCGCCGAGGATAGCGAGCGCATGTTCCAGCGCTTCGAGCTTGTGGCCGAGATCATCGAGCTTCTGAAAAGACATGGCAGGTTCCGCGTTTTGGACCGCGGGAAAAGATACCAACGCGCCAGGATTGGCAACCCTCAAAGGTGGCTTTCGCCGATGCAGCTTGCGCCGATGAGCTTGTGCGTGGAATGCTGGCTGGCGGTGGAACACCGCCATGCAGGGGAGACTAAGATGATCGGCAATATCCTGGTCGGGCTGGTGGCCCTGATCCACCTCTACATCGTCTATCTGGAGATGGTGGCGTGGGACACACCGCGCGGGCACAGGGCGTTCAACCTCAAGCCGGACTTCGCCAGCGCATCGAAGGTGCTCGCCGCCAATCAGGGGCTCTACAACGGCTTCCTTGCCGCCGGGCTGATCTGGGGCCTCTATCTCGGCGCAGCCGGATTCCAGATCAAGGTGTTCTTCCTGCTTTGCATCGCCGTCGCCGGCCTCTATGGCGCGGCGACTGCCAGCCGGAAGATCCTCTATATTCAGACCGTGCCGGCGGTGCTGGCCCTCGCTGCGCTGTGGCTGGGCTGGTGACAAAAAAGACGCCCTCGGAGCCAGATCCGGGGGCGTCAGACAGTCCCTTCCTCATTCCTGGAGATATCAGAGCGGATCTCAGCCGTTCGGATAATTTCCGCCGTCGGAGCCATCACCGATCATGAAGCCGCTGCCGGTGTCGGACATCAGCCTCTGATCGACATTGTCGAGGCGGCGCAGCAGATCGTGATATTGCGCGGCCGGGATCCGGCCATGGTCCGAAGCGGCGACCCGTTCGGCGGCCTGGCCGATATGCGCAGCACGCAGATGCAGCCACTGCGCTTCCGAGGTCGAGATGCCCTTCGTCTCGCGCGCATCCGTGATGCCCTGTTCGACGCCCCGCACCTGCTCGATCAGGCCGGTCACGCGCGGACCGGTCATGTCGGTCGGGTCGCTGGCGTCGAGGGCGCCCTTGTGATGTCCGGCGGCATAGGCGCCGGCGAGTGGAACAGTGATCAGAAGTGTCGTGAGGGTTGCGGTCCTGAGAGTCTTCAAAGAGCGCATGATGTGCGTCTCCTCCTGCTATGGAAGGGGCAAGCGCTTTCGCTCCGCCTTCCGGAAGCGGGCCGTCCGGTTCCGTCGCGTCGCGATGGGAGGCATCGCCGGCGGTTCTCGGCCCTGCGCGTCAAAGTAGGAGCCCGGAAACGCGAAGTGTAATTAAAGAAAGATAATGTTTTCAGGCCTTGCCGACCTGGCGTTGCGCCCTAGAGTTGAGCCGGCAAACAATTTCGCGTGACTGAAAATCACCGTTCGGTGAGCTTCAGTTCAATGCGTCGGTTCTTGTTGCGGGCGTCTTCGGTGTCGGCGGGGTCGAGCGGCTGGAATTCGCCGAAGCCGGCCGCAACCAGCCGGTTGGCGGGCACGCCGTTCTCGATCAGGAACTTGACCACCGAGGTCGAACGCGCCGTCGACAATTCCCAATTGTCGCGATAGCGGCCGGCGCCGGACAGCGGCTTGTTGTCGGTGTGGCCGTCGACGCGCAGCACCCAGTTGATCTCGGGCGGGATTTCCTTTTGCAACTCGATGATGGCATCGGCGAGCTTCTTCATCTCGACCTTGCCGGCATCGTTGATCACTTCCGACCCGGTCGGGAACAGAACTTCCGACTGGAAGACGAAGCGGTCGCCGACGATGCGGATGTTCTCGCGGTCGGCGAGGATTTCGCGCAGGCGGCCGAAGAAGTCGGAGCGATAGCGGTTCAGCTCCTGCACGCGCTGCGCCAGCGCGACGTTGAGCCGACGGCCGAGATCGGCGATCTTGGTGTTGGAATCGCGGTCGCGCGTTTCGGACACATTGAGGGCGTCCTCGAGCGCGCCGATCTGCTTGCGCAGTGCTGCGATCTGCTGGTTCAGGATCTCGACCTGGCTCAGCGCCTGCTGGCTGATCTGGCGCTGGCTGTCGAGTTCGCCGCCGAGTTCCGCGGCGCGCTGGGTGGCGGCGTCGCCGGCGCCGGCACCTTGCGCCAGCAGCTGCTCGAGCCGGCTCTTCTCAGCTTCGGCGGCCGACAGCGACGCCTGCAGATTGGCCAGCGAATCGTCCTTGTCCTGCGCGCTCGAGCGCTCCAGCGCCAGCAACTGCGTCAGTTCGTTGATCTGCGAGTTGAGGCGCGTGAGCGCCGTATCCTTGCCGGAGAGTTCGCGTCCGAGCAGGAACTGCGCCAGCACGAAAACGGTGAGCAGGAACATGATGGCGAGCAGCAGCGTCGACAGCGCGTCGACGAAGCCCGGCCAATAGTCGATCCGGCGATCGGTGCGCCGGCCCCTGGCGAGAGCCATGCTAGTGGACCCCGGGTTTCTTCAGCGCGTCGGCGATCTTTTCCAGCGTGTTGCGCATCGCCTTCTGCTCGTCCGACTGGGCCTCGACCCAGTCGCGCATGATCTGCTGCTCGGAGCGCATGTTCTTGACCAGGCCGGAAATGCCGTCGGCGAGATTGGCCATGGCGGTGGCGACGCGCGGATTGGAGCCGCCGCCGCTTTCCTGCATGCTGCGCAGCCGTTCCGACAGGACCCGGATCTCGTCGGAGGATTCAGTCTTGGCCGGGTCGGCGACGGCGATGTCGGAGGAGAGATCGGTGACCGAGGACAGCCAGTTTTCAAGCTCGGTATAGAAGCGGGTCTGGGCGCGGCCGGCCTGCAGGTCGAGGAAGCCTAGCACCAGCGACCCGGAAAGGCCGAACAGCGAGGACGAAAAGGCCGTACCCATGCCGGCCAGCGGCGCCGACAGCCCCTGCTTCAGCGAATCGAGCACGGCGGCGGCGTCGCCGGTGCCGGGATCGAGCGATTCGATGGTTTCGCGGATCGAGCCGATGGTGTTGAGCAGGCCCCAGAAGGTGCCGAGCAAACCGAGGAACACCAGCAGGCCGACAAGATAGCGCGACGTGTCGCGGCTTTCGTCGAGGCGGGTGGCGATCGAATCCAGCATGGTGCGCATCGAAGACGTCGAGAAGGCCACCGTCGAGGAGCGGCCGATCATCGCCTTCATCGGCGCCAGCAGCACCGGCTCGGTGGTTTCGGAACCGGCGCGGAAGGAATTGACCCAGCGCACTTCGCGAAACAGTCGTCCGACCTGGGCGAAGGCGAGCAGGATGCCGACCACAAGGACGCCGACGATCAGGCCGTTGAGGCCGGGATTGCTCCCGAAAGCGGTCGAGATCTGGCGGGTGAGGATGGCGGCGATGAAGGCGACGATGACCAGGAAGATGACCATGGTCAGGAGGAAGACCTGCGGGCTCGACAGTTTGTGCGGATCGTACATCAGGACATCAGAACGCCTGCCCACGCCGAAGGATCTGAGAAAAGCCATCCGTGCCCCGTTTCCGATGCTCTATTTGCCTTGACGCAATTCCGAACGGGAAGCCGCTCATACTTCCCTGGAACCGCTCCAGTGCCGCCGATCACGTAATTCGCGACTCTAAACGGAATTGTGACCAAATTGAATGGCGCTTGGCAATATTGCCCGACTGTCGGGCCGCACCACGCCGTTCAGAGGCGGTTGACGACCAGGCAGTCGACCATGGCGGCAAGATGCAGCCCGGCGCCGGTGACGACAAAGCCGTGCCAGAGGGCATTGTGAAAGCGCAGGCGTTTCCAGGCGAAGAAGATGACGCCGCAGGAGTACACGATGCCGCCGGCGACAATCAGCGCGATCGAGGTCGTCGGCAACGTCGCCACCAGCGGCTTGACCAGGACGACGCCGCTCCAGCCGATGGCGAGATAGAAGACAATGGCCAGACGATCGAAGCGGCCGGGCAGGAACACTTTCATGGCAATGCCGGTCAAAGCAGCGGTCCAGACAAGGACAATCATCGGCAGCGCCAGCGGCGAGCCGTCGAGCTGGGCCAGAAAGGGCGTGTAGGTCGCGGCGATCAGGAGATAGATCGCCGCATGATCGAAGCGCCGCAAGATCCACTTCGCCGGCGACGTCACCGGCCACAGATTGTAGGTCAGCGAAATCGACAGCACAGTCAGCAGCGACACCACGAAGAAGGCGGCGGCGATGTATTCGCCGGGACCGGCATGGAAGGCGGCCAGCGCCAGCAACGCCGAGCCGGCGGCTATCGCCAGCACGATGCCGACCGCATGGACGATGCCATCGGCGATCATCTCCGCACGCGAGTAGTGCCAACGCCCGACATAAGGGATTTCAACTGGCTGGTCTGGCTGCGCTTCTCGCGAGGATAGTGAAGGTATGCTCGTCATAAAAAATCCTGCGTCACCCTTATCTGGGCGGCCGCCGGGCAGTATTTCAAGCTTTGATTGCGGTTTTGCGACTGCGGCGCTTCAGCACGCCGCGCCGGCATGCCAAGTGATCAGCGCGCCGAAAGCGGCTTCTTCACCGCCTTGAGCAGCGCGCGCTGGATGACCTCGTTGCCAGCGACGAGCGAACCCGCCTCGAGCATATCCTGGCCGCCATCCATGTCGGAGACGAAGCCACCGGCCTCGCGGATCAGCAGCAGGCCGGCGGCAATGTCCCAGGCCGAAAGGCCGGTTTCCCAAAAGCCGTCCATGCGGCCGGCGGCGACATAAGCGAGATCGAGCGCGGCGGAACCCAGGCGGCGCACGCCCGAGACCTCGGCCATCACATTGCGCAACTCGACGAGGAAATTGCCGTGCTGGCCGCGGCCGAGATGCGGCACGCCGCAGCCGATGACGCAGTCGGTGAGCTTGCTGCGGCCGGCAACGCGCAGCCGGCGATCGTTCATGAAGGCGCCGCCGCCGCGCTCGGCGGTGTAGAGCTCATCCATTGCCGGATTGTAGATGACGGCGGCGACCAACTGGCCCTGTCGCTCCAGCGCGATCGAGATGGAAAAGATCGGAATGCCGTGCAGGAAATTGGTGGTGCCGTCGAGCGGGTCGACGATCCAACGGTGCTGGTCGTCGTCCCCTGCGATCATGCCGCGCTCTTCCATCAGGAAGGCATAGCCCGGCCGTGCCTTCGACAGTTCGGCAAACAGAATGTCCTCGGCCTTGCGGTCGGCTTGGCTGACATAGTCGCCCGGTCCCTTCATCGACACCTGCAGGTTCTGCACCTCGCCGAAGTCGCGCGACAGCGAGCGGCCGGCCTTCATGGCGGCCTGGACCATGACATTGAGAAGTGCGGAGCGTGCCATCGTATCTGTTCCTGCCTACGCGTCAGTCTGCGCGGCGCATGTAGGTGAGTTCGTTGGTGTCGACGACGATGCGTTCGCCGGCGCCGATGAATGGCGGCACCAGCACGCGGATGCCGTTTTCCAGCACCGCCGGCTTGTACGAGGACGCGGCCGTCTGGCCCTTCACCACCGGGTCGGCCTCGGTGATGGTCAGCGTCACCTGGTCGGGCAGCGAAATGCCGATCGGCCTGTCCTCATAGAGCTGGACCGTCACCATCATGCCGTCCTGCAGGAAGGCGGCGCGGTCGCCGACGAAATCCTTCGCCAGCTCGAGCTGCTCGTAGCTCTGCGTGTCCATGAACACCAGTGCGTCGTCCTGGGCGTAGAGGAAGGAAAAATCCTTCAGGTCGAGCCGGATCTGCTCGACGGTCTCGGCCGAGCGGAAGCGCTCGTTGAGCTTGGTGCCGTTGATCAGGTTCTTCAGTTCGACCTGGTTATAGGCACCGCCCTTGCCGGGCTTGACGGTGTTGGTCCTGACCGCCACCCAAAGGCCGCCATCGTGCTCGATGACATAGCCGGGACGGATTTCGTTGCCATTGATCTTGGCCATGATGAGATTGATCCGGGATGCTACCAACGGCTTGGCCGTTGGTATGGGGATGGTCGCTGGACAAGCGATTTCGGGCTCCCAAGACCACAAATCGGCAGGAGAGGCAAGGGGATGCCAGATCGCCCGACAAGGGCTGGTAGCCTCAAACCTGGGCCGCAATGACTCTGCCGACAGCCTCGACGATGGCGTCCGCAGCCTCAGTCAGCCGGTTGAGATGAGGCGAACGAAGTGCGGCGACCTGCAAGGAAAGGTCGACATCTTCCGTGTTGACCAGCATGAGGCCGTCGGGAAGTCCGCGCCTTGCAAGACGCAACGGCACTAGCCCAAGGCCGTGCCCCCGACGGACCCATTCCATCTGCAAGGCCGGATCCTGTATCTCCGCCGCGATCTCGAAATAACGCCTTCCGCCGACCAGAACGGACATGAGTTTCTGGCGCGCGTCGCAAGGGGCCGGACTAAGCACCCACGGCATGGGTGTCCGGCCACCGTCTTCCGGATCGGGGACGGTGGACGCAGCTATGACGCCAAGACGTTCAGTGCCAAGCGCTTCCGGGCCTGGCTTATCCGACGATCGCAGAACAATCGTCACATCGAGCTCGCCGCGTTCGAATTGACCGATTAGTTCGGCGCTCCAGCCCGTCTTGAGCCGTAGCGACACTTTCGGGAACGCCGCCGCGGCGTTGGCGATGGCCCCGGCGATGTCGCGGTCCGAGAGGCCATGGGCGAGACCCAGGCGGAACAGTCCTTCCGGCTCGGTCTTTCCGGCGAAGGATTTCAGCGCTTCTACGGAAGCGATGATATCGCGTCCGCGCGCCAGCACTTCCAGCCCCGTCGGCGTCAGTCGCGGCGGCTTTTGCCGGCGGTCGAGCAGCGTCGTGCCAAGCATGTCCTCCAGCCGCTGGATTTGCCGGGTCACAGCCGGCTGCGTCAGCGGCAGGCGCCGGGCGACCTTCTGGATCGAGCCCTCCTCGGCAAACAGGGCGAGCGTGCGCAATTCCTCAAGCATAGCTAGAACTATGTCTCGTAAGCATAATCATTGTAAACATTATGAATTTGAAATCCATCGCCTGGCAAGCAATTTTCCTTTCAAACGAAAGGACGACGACAATGAAGGCAATCGAACTGCAGAAGCCGGGCGGCATCGACAATCTCAAGATGGTCGAACGACCAATGCCGGAGCCCGGCCGTCAGGAGATGATCGTCCGCGTCAAGGCGACGGCGCTCAACTATCGCGATGTCGAGATCGCGCGCGGCAGCTATCACACGACATTCCCCTTGCCGCTGGTGCCGCTTTCCGACGGCGTCGGCGAGGTCGTCGCGCTTGGCCCCGAGGTCAGCCGCTTCAAGGTTGGCGACCGGGTCTGCGGCACGTTCTGGCAGCGATGGGTCGGCGGCAGCTTCGCCATGGCCGAACCTTCCTACCAGCGCGGCGGCCCGATCGACGGTTTGCTGAGCGAATTCGCCCGGCTGGACGAACAGGCGGCTGTCATCGCGCCGGCGCATCTCAGCGACGTAGAGGCGGCGACATTGCCTTGCGCCGCCGTCACTGCCTGGCATGCGTTGTTCACCGAGGGCAAGCTCAAGCCAGGCGAAACCGTGCTCAGCCTCGGCACCGGCGGCGTGTCGCTGTTTGCCGTGCAGTTCGCAAGGGCGGCCGGAGCGCGCGTCATTGTTACGTCGAGCAGCGATGAGAAGCTTGCCTGGGCGAAGGGGCTTGGCGCGCATGATGGCGTCAACTACCGCGACGATCCGGATTGGTCGTCGGCCGTGCTGGCGCTGACCGATGGCCGCGGCGCCGATCACATCATCGAAGTCGGTGGTCCCCAAAGTTTCGCGCAGTCGCTCAAGGCGTCGGCGCGCGGCGCCCAGATCAACGTCATCGGTTATCTCGGCGGCAGCGAAGGGGTGATCAATCCGCTCGACATCTTCCGCCGCCAGGTGAAAGCACGCGGCATACCGGTCGGCTCGCGCGAGTCCTTCGAAGCGATGAACCGGGCGCTCGCCGTCCATCGGCTGCGGCCGGTGATCGACCGGGTCTTCCCCTGGGCAGAGGCAGCACAGGCCCTTCGCCATCTCGAACACGGCTCTCCCTTCGGCAAGGTCGTGCTGGATCATACACAGTGACGTTGCGTGTCAGGGCAGGCGGTTGGCCTTCTGCAAGGCTTGCTTTGTCTGGTCGTCGGTCAGCCCTTGCAGGAAATCGTCCATCTCCGGATCGATAAGGCCGGCGCGCCGGGCGACCACATACCAGGCCCCGGCCAGGATCAGGTCGGGGTCGGTGCCGATGCCGCCCATATAGAGCTTTGCCAACCGGTTCTGGGCAGCGACATTGCCGCCTTCAGCTGCCTGCTTCATCCAGTTGAAGCCGGATTTCAGGTCGCGAACACCGCCCCGGCCCTCGATCATCCAGGCGGCAAGATCGATCTGCGCGGTGTCGTAGTTCTGCCTGGCAGCCTGTGCCAGCAAGCTGCGCGCCTTTGCATCGTCCCGCGTCTTGCCGCCGACGCCATTGGCATAGACCTGCGCCATCGCATACTGGGCGTCGGCAAGCCCTGTCGCCGCGGCACGCTCATAATAGGGCACAGCCCGGGCGATGCCGGCATCGCCCGGATCCTGCTGCACGAGCAATTGCGCGAAGTTGAACTGCGCCAGCCGGTTGCCGGCCTCGGCGGCGGCCTGCATCAGCGCATAGGCTCCCTTCTCGTCCTTCTTGACGTAGCGGCCGTCGAGCAGCATCAGCGCATACTGGAACTGCGATTCAGGAATCCCCTGCTCGGCGGCCTGCGCATACCATTTGGCGGCCTCAGCCGGGTTGAGCGGCACGCCCAGCCCGCGCGACAGAATCTCGGCCACCAGCGTTTGCGCCGCCGGGTCGCCATTCTGAGCCCGCACCAACGCCAGATTGTAGGCGGTCTTGTAAAGACCGCGCTGGAAAGCGCCATAGGCGGGGTCCGCCGGCTTGGCGCCGAAACGTTCGGGGTTGATCGCGTCGGCCGACGGCAGCGGCGCGGTTGTCGCCGGCTGCGGCAGCGGGGTGTCGATCGGCTTGTCGATATGGACGCCGGAATCCGTGGCACCGGCTTTTGGGGCACCCGCATCGGGGGCGACCGCATCCGGCACGCTGAGGGCGGGCGCGCTGGTGTCCGGCCTCGGCTGCGGCAGCGGAACGGTCTCCGCCGCGATCGCTGCCCCGCTCATCAAGGCCGCAACGAGAACCGCGAGAGGAAGTCCAGGTCGGCCCACGTCAGCCCTCGAAGCGCGGCGCGGTTTGGTCGAGCAGCGCATTGGCGGCAGCAATCGCCGCCTTCGGATCGGCGCCTTCGGCAAAGACGGCGCTGGACAGCGCCACGAACTCGGCGCCAGTGGCGGCCACCGCTTCTACCGAAGCGATGGCGGAACCGGCCATGACGATGCAAGGGATCTCAATCACGTCCGCCCACCATTGCCCGAGCGACAGGTTGCGCGGATGCGGTTCCGGCTTGTTGTCGTAGTCGAAGCGGCCGAAGAAGATGTAGTCGGGCCTGGTTTCGCCGAGTTCCAGCGCGTCGTCGCGCGTCTTGGCGCCACCGGCGCCGACCATCATCTTGCCCTGGAAGTGTTCGATGGTCTCGGCGAGCGCGTCCTTGGAAACCTCGACATGAATGCCGTCGGCCTGGACACGGCCGGCAATGCGGGTATCGCCGGCGATGATGACGGCGATGCCGGCCGCTTGCGCGGCCGGTACGATCTGTTCTGCGAAGGCCTGGAAGGCAGCCTCGTCCATGCCGTTCTCAGGCAGGATCAGGGAAGCGATATCACCGCCGTCGAAGGCAGCCGCAATGCGCTGCGCCGGAGCGTCCTTGGGTGCGATCAGCACGATGCGGCAGCGGTTGGGGGGTGTTGCGTCGTTCATGGCTTTCGATCCCGGGTTTCGCCTATGCCGGGCGAAGATGGTTGCATTGCGGCATAGAACAAAGCGCCCGCCTTGAACAGGCGGGCGGGGATCGATGAGATGGCTTTGGTTTACGATAGCCCGCAAGAAGACGGTCTGCCGCTCATTTGACGGCTTGCGGGCTTTCGACCGTTGGTTTGGCTTTCCACAAAGTCCAGCCGAGGTTCATGCCGGCGGCGGCGACCAGGATCGCGGCGGCGCCGACGAGCTGGGCCGGATGCAGCCGGTGGCCGAAAGCCATGACATCGACCAGGATCGCCACGACAGGATAGATGAAGGACAGCGACCCCTGCAGATGCGTCGGCAGTTTCTGGATGGCGGCGTACATCAATATGTACACCAGGCCGGTGTGAACGACGCCAAGCGTGGCCAGCATGGCCCAGCTCCAGGCATCGGCGGGCAAATGCGAGAGGTTGGCGAAGGGCGCCAGCATGACGACGCCGACGCAGACCTGGATCAGCGCGATCAGATGCGGCGGGGTGCCCTTGAGCTTCTTGGCGACGATTGCCGCGACAGCCCAGAAGAAGGCCGCTCCGAGCGCCATGACGATGCCGATGACATAATCTGTGCCGGTTATGCCGGAACCGACACCCGCATCGGGCCCTGTCTGCACGATCAGCAGCATGCCGGCGAAGGCGATGCCGAGCCAGGTCAGCTTGGCCAGGGTCAGCCGCTCGCCGAAGAACAGCGCGCCGAAGCCGACCAGCATGAAGGGCTGCGTGTTGTAGACCGCCGTGGCAATCGAGATCGAGGCGCGGGAGAAGGCGCTGAACAGCAACAGCCAGTTGATGACAATGGCCGCGCCGCCAAGAGCGGCGATGGCAACAATGCGCAGCGTCAGCCTGCCGCGCAGCAACCCGAGTGCCGCGCAGGTGATCAGCAGCGCCACCGCGCCGAAGGCGCAGCGCCAGAACACCACGTCCATAACGGGCTGGCCCGACATGACGACAAACCAGCCGATCGTGCCGACGATCGTCATCGCCGCCGTCATCTCGATCGTGCCGCGTACCGTGTTGTCCATGACAATACCTCTATGTGTTGAGGCCATAATCTCATGCCGCCTTGAGGGTTTATATGCCCTATGAAAGGTGATAAGGGCACAACGCCTTATTTAATAAGGCGCGCGCTGCCCTTTTGCGAGGAGATGAAAATGCTGGACGAGTTGGACAGAAAGCTTCTCGACATCCTGATCCTGGATTCGCGGACTTCGTTGAAGGATCTGGCGCAGCAGGTCGGGCTGTCGTCGCCGAGCGTCTCGGAACGGCTGCGGCGGCTCGAGGAACGCGGCGTCATCCGCGCCTTCACCATCGAGATCGACCCGGAGGCGCTGGGGTTTCCGCTGCAGGCGATCGTGCGGGTGCGGCCACTGCCGGGCAAGCTGCACATCGTGCAGAAGCTGATCGAGGAGATCCCGGAATTCGGCGAATGCGACAAGGTCACCGGCGACGACTGTTTCGTGGCCCGGCTCTACGTGCGCTCCATCGGCGAGCTCGACAAGCTTCTCGACCGCATCGCCGACAAGGCGGAGACCAGCACCGCCATCATCAAGGCGCAGCCGATCCGGCGCCGTCCGCCGCCACTGAATTAAGCTCCAGCTTGTAGCCGATGTGGCTGGCCTTGAAGCCGAGCCGGTCATAGAAGCGATGCGCGTCCTGGCGGCTCTTGTTGGTGGTCAGCTGGACAATCTTGCAGCCGCGTTCACGGCACTGTTCGACCGCCCATTCCAGCAGACGCTGTCCCAGCCGTTCGCCGCGGCGGTCCGCGGCGACGCGCACAGCCTCGATCTGGCCGCGCAAGGCGCCCTGCAGCGACAGCCCGGCGAGATAGCTGATCTGCAACGTGCCGATGACGCGGCCGCTATCCGTCATCACGGCAAGAAACTGGTTGGGGTCGGCGTCGATGGCGGCAAAGGCGTCGCGATAGGCCTTGGCGAGTGGCTCGGTCGCATCCTCGCGGCTGCGGCCAAGCGGATTGTCGGCGAGCATGGCTACGATGGCAGGCAGGTCGGCCGCTTCGGCGCGGCGGATGTGGGGTTCGCTCATTGTCAAAAACCTGGGGTCAAAAACCTGGGGTCAAAACCTGGGGCCAAAACCTGGGGTCAAAACCTGATGTGCATCGGACGGCGCCCTTATGCATCGGCGGCGATCTTGCCGTAAATCCGGAACCGTCGCTTTACGCACAGTTGATCGACACGGCCGGCATTTTCCCGGTCGCGGCGCAAGGGTTTCTGGGCTATTGCAGGGCAACCGTCTTCCCTCCAGCATTTCCAGTTCATGTCAGGTCTGCTCGCCGATCCGTGGTTTTATGCCGCCGCCATTCCGGCGGTGATACTTGTCGGGCTGTCGAAAGGCGGCTTCGGCGGCGCTGTCGGCTTCGTTGGCGTGCCTTTGATGGCGCTGGCCATGCCGCCGGTGCAGGCGGCGGCCATCCTGCTGCCGATCCTGTGCCTGATGGACATCGTTTCGGTGTGGACGTGGTGGGGCGTCTACGACAGAAAGATGCTGGTCGACATGATGCCGGGCGCGGTGATCGGCATTGGGCTCGGCTGGCTGACGGCAGCGCTCGTAACCGAAGAGATGGTGCGGCTGATCGTCGGCGCTGTCGCGCTGATCTTCGTGCTGCGCTGGCTCTATCTCCAGTTCCGCCACGGTTCCGACCATGCGGCGGCGCCCAACCGCATCGCCGCCGCCTTCTGGGGCACCGTCGCCGGCTTCACCAGCTTCGTCGCCCATGTCGGCGGGCCCCCCTTCCAGGTCTATGCGCTGCCGATCCGGCTCGATCCGAAGGTGCTGTCGGGGACATCGGCGATCTTCTTTGCCGCCACCAACGCGCTGAAGCTGATCCCCTACTTCGCGCTTGGCCAGTTCGACACCGCCAACCTGACGGCGTCGGCCGTGCTGATGCCGCTGGCGCCGCTGGCCACCATCGCCGGCGCCTGGCTGGTGCGGCGCATGCGGCCGGAGATTTTTTATCCCTTCACCTACGCGACCGTGGCCGTGGTCGCGGTCAAGCTGCTTTGGGACGGGATCGCCGGCCTGCTCTAAATCCCGCTCAGGCGGCTGCCGGTTTGGTTCGCGGGGCGCTCGCAAAGGTCAGCGATGCACCACCAACGACCACGACCGCCATGGCGCCGAGAGTGGCGATGTCGTGCGCGGTCGGCTTCAGCACCATGTCGGCGACGACGACGATCATGATGACGAAATCGAACTTGACGATCCGTATCATGCGGCGCCCAAACGCTATGGCAGCCGGGGTCATGCCGTCCGCGGCAAGCATTGTGGCAAGCTTTTCGAACGAAGGCTTCAGCACGAGGATACCGGTCAGAAACGCGGCGGCGTAGCCGCAAAGGCCGATGACGACCCAAAGGTCGGAGAAGCCGGTCCATAGCGAAGTCAGCACCAGACCAGAAGCCAGGGTCGCGATAGACGCCGGCACGAACAGACGCAAGCCGAGTTTGTCCGTCGTTCTCAGCATGACCATCAGCGTCTCGTCGTCGCCGTCGCGATCGGCGAGTATCGAAACCAGCAGCATGGCGAAACCGCCGCCGAGCCAGAGGATCGCTGCCATGACATGCAGGAATTTGAAGAGAGAATACCAGTCCATTGCCGCTCCTTGTGCATCGTTCCGGGGGTAAACGCTGCTATCGCGCGTCTGCTTCCGAAGGAGGGCGGATTATCTCCGTACATGTATCCAGAAGATGCCGCGTGGGTGCCGGCTTGTTGCGGTGGCGCCGTCGCCGGATTTTACCGCCAGCCCGCACAATACCCGGCATTTGCCGGATAGACGCCGTGTCGGCATTGGCTGGTTTCGCGGCATGATCCTGAAACCTGCGGGGACTAAGCCGCTCGCGACCGACGCTCCATTTTGGCCGCGCGCGGTCGGACCAAGTCTGCAACAACCAACGAGGGTATCCCATGCAAGGCGTAGCACGAAATTTCTTCACCCTGGCCGTCATCTATTCCCTGTGCGGCATGGCGCTCGGCCTGCATATGGCGATCTCCAATGACCATGGGCAGATGCCGACCCACGCGCACACCATGGTGGCGGGCTGGCTGATGTCGGCGGTGTTTGCCTTCTTCTACCACCTGTTTCCAGCGGTCGGGCAAAAGACGATTGCCGTCGTGCATTTCTGGCTGACGGCAATCTGCGGCATCGCACTGATGATTGGGCTTTACTTTGAACTTGCCGGCCATCCGGAGATCGAGCCGGTGCTGGCTTCCTCCTCGATGGGGTTTTATGCGGCAATGCTGCTGTTCGCCTTCATTTCCTTGCCGGCTGTGTGGAAGAAGGCATGAACAAGCCGACGATCAGGCTTAGGGCACCGTTGTGCTGATACGGCACAGAAGGGCAGCGGTCGATCAAGAAATATCCGCGCCGTTAAGGGTTCATTAAGCTTTACAGGCGTTTACTATGTCCATCCAGTGATCTGGATTCTTACCGAGTGGTTGGAGCCACTTCGTTTGACGCCTCCCTGTTAAACTCCTGAGAGCCGCCTTATCCGCGGCTCTTTTTTTGTCTGCTTTTGGTCCGCTTGGCGCCCCTGCGCAGGCGTTAACCGTTTGTTAAACATGTGCTTGCCTTCGCCGGCGGCGAAGCGCATTTTCAAGCTTCAGTCATCTAGGGTGCCGGCGTGACGGCGAGAAGCCGAATCAGCCGACGGGGCAGTGCAGGGGCGTATCGATGAACGAGCCTTCGAAGGGCATCGCGAAAACCATCAAGCTGGCGGAACGCCGGGTTTTCTCCCAATCCTTCAAACCGCTCTACCAGGAAGGCATGGGCCTGGTCGAACAGGCAGCCGAGTATCTTGACGGCAAGGGCCGGGCCGAGGCCAAGAAGCTGTCCAGGCTGGCGGCGACGCTCTATGCGGCCGAATCGATGCGGCTGACCACAAGGTTGATGCAAGTCGCCTCCTGGCTGCTTTTGCAGCGGGCGGCAAATTCCGGCGAGATGACCCGCGACCAGGTCGCTTCGGAAAAATCCAAGGTGCGTCTCGACACCGCCTCGGCGCATGACGAAGCGGTCGGCTGGGGCGAACTGCCGAAGGATTTCCTCGACCTCGTCACCCGCTCGCTGCGCCTGCAGGCGCTGGTGCGCCGCATGGACGAAGAGATCTATGGCGGCGCGTTTGCCGAGACGCCTGCCGCCGCCCGCCGCGCCAATCCGGTTTCCGACCAGATCACGCTGCTGAACACGGCTTTCGCTCGAGGTTAAACGCCTCCGTTTCCGGTTTGTTCACATTTCGCTGACATCGCTGTGCGCCGGAGGTAGACTTCGCGCATGAGGGAAGCGATTCGCATTATCGGTATCGATCCGGGGCTGAGGCGCACCGGCTGGGGCATCGTCGAGAGCCTCGGCAACTCGCTGCGCTTTATCAGCTCCGGCACTGTACGCTCCGACGACAAGGCGGCGCTGGCGACACGGCTCTGCCAATTGCATGACGGGCTGGCCGAGATCCTGCATGCGGCCATGCCCCAGGAAGCGGCCGTCGAGCAAACCTTCGTCAACAAGGATGCGGTGGCGACACTGAAGCTCGGCCAGGCGCGCGGCATAGCCATGCTGGTGCCGGCGCGCGCCGGCCTTGTTGTGGCCGAATATGCCCCCAATGCCGTCAAAAAGGCGGTGATCGGCGTTGGCCATGGCGACAAGAAGCAGATCCACATGATGGTAAAGGTGCTGTTGCCGAAAGCCGTTTTCGACACCGAACATGCCGCAGACGCGTTGGCTATCGCCATCTGCCACGCGCATCACCGGCAAAGCGTCGCCTACAGGATGGCGCTGGCATGAGGGATCACGCATGATCGGCAAATTGAAAGGCACGCTGGACGAGATCGAGGAGGATTTCTGCCTCGTCGATGTGCACGGCGTCGGCTATGTCGCCTATTGCTCGGCGCGCACGCTGGCCGCGCTGCCTTCGCCCGGCGAGGCGGTGGTGCTGTTCATCGAGACCTATGTGCGCGAGGACATGATCCGGCTCTACGGTTTCCAGTCGGTGCTTGAGCGCGAATGGTTCCGGCTGTTGATGAGCAATGTGCAAGGCGTCGGCGCCAAGGTGGCGCTGGCCATCCTGTCGACGCTGGCGCCGGCAGACCTCGCCAATGCGATCGCGCTGCGCGACATCGCCATGGTCAGCCGCGCGCCCGGCGTCGGCAAGAAGGTGGCCGAGCGCATCGTCACCGAGTTGAAGAACAAGGCGCCGGCCTATGCCGGAACCGCCTCCGGCACCATCGGCCTTAAGCAGGAGCTCGGCGAAGGCGTGGCGCCGGCGCCGATTACCGACGCCGTCTCGGCGCTGGTCAATCTCGGCTATTCGCGCGACACAGCAGCCAATGCTGTCGCGGCGGCGCTGAAGACGGCCGGCGAGGACGCCGATGCCTCGAAGCTCATTCGTTTCGGGCTGAAGGAACTGGCGCGGTGAGTGATTGCTTGTCCGGTCCTTTGCCCTGTGCGAGGAAGGCCGCATGAGCCTTTCACCCCGCCTCATTGCCCCGGAAAAGCGCGGCGAGGATGCTGAGCAGACCTTGCGGCCGCAGACGCTCGCCGATTTCGTCGGCCAGGCCGCAGTGCGGGCCAATCTCAAAGTCTTCATCGAGGCCGCCAAGGGCCGCAGCGAGGCGCTTGACCATGTGCTGTTCGTCGGGCCGCCGGGGCTTGGCAAGACAACGCTGGCGCAGATCATGGCGCGCGAGCTCGGCGTCAATTTCCGCTCGACCTCCGGTCCGGTGATCGCCAAGGCCGGCGATCTCGCCGCACTTCTCACCAATCTCGAAGACCGCGATGTGCTGTTCATCGATGAGATCCACCGGCTCAATCCGGCAGTCGAGGAGATCCTTTACCCGGCGATGGAGGATTTCCAGCTCGACCTGATCATCGGCGAAGGTCCGGCGGCACGCTCGGTCAAGATCGATCTTGCCCGCTTCACGCTCGTCGCCGCCACCACCAGGCTCGGCCTTTTGACCAACCCGCTGCGCGACCGTTTCGGCATTCCGGTGCGGCTCAATTTCTATTCTGTCGAGGAACTGGAGCAGATCGTGCGGCGCGGCGCCCGCATCCTGCAAATGCCGCTTGGCGACGATGGCGCGCTGGAGATCGCACGTCGCGCCCGCGGCACGCCGCGCATCGCCGGCCGGCTGCTGCGCCGCGTGCGCGATTTCGCCTCCGTCGCCGGCGACGGCCACGTCGACAAGCAGATTGCCGACGAAGCTCTCACCCGGCTCGAGGTCGACGCGCTCGGCCTCGACGCGCTCGACCGCCGCTATCTCTCGATGATCGCGCGCAATTTCGGTGGTGGGCCGGTCGGCATCGAAACCATCGCCGCCGGCCTCTCCGAGCCGCGCGACGCCATCGAGGACATTATCGAGCCCTATCTGATCCAGCAGGGTTTCATCCAACGCACGCCACGCGGCCGCGTGCTGACCGCCAACGCCTGGCGCCATCTCGGCCTCGACGCGCCAAAGGATCTGGCACAGCAGCAGATCAACCTGTTCCAGGAAGAGTAACGGACATTTGTTCTTCGGAACGGATTTCTGTGCAGAATCTCCTCAAACCTGCCAGCGTGAAGGCGCATTCCTCGATTGTATCGGGCGTCGCAATGTCGGCGCGAACTGCTCCGATCAAGGTCGGAGCCAGAAAAGTGATCACCAGACGCGGGTTCCTGAAATTCGCCGGAGGTTCGTTCCTCTCGCTGGCTTCGCTCAGTGCCTATGCGGTCGGCATCGAGCCGATGCTGTTGACGCATGTGAAGCGCTACCGGCTGACGCCGCCGCATTGGCCTGCAGATCTCAAGCTGCGCGTCGTAGCACTTGCCGATATTCACGCCTGCCGTCCCTGGATGACGCCTGAGCGGATCGCTTCGCTCGTCGAGGATGCAAACGCGCTGCAGCCCGACCTGATCGTACTGCTCGGCGACTACATCTCAGGCATGTCCCTGCTGATGCACCGGATGGAAGCCCATGAATGGGCGACGGCCTTGTCCGGACTGAAGGCGCCACTCGGCGTCCTGTCGATCCTCGGCAATCACGACTGGTGGCACGATCCTTTCGCACAGCAGGCCGGAGCGGGGCCGACTGTGGCGCGCAAGGCATTGGAGGAAGCCGGCATCTCGGTTCTGGAGAACGACGCTGTGCGTCTGGAAAAGAATGGATACGGCTTCTGGATCGCCGGACTCGCCGACCAGCTGGCACTGTTACCGAACAAGGCCGCAGGCCGCGACAGATTTGAAGGCCTGGACGATCTCGACGGCACGCTGGCCAAGATCACCGACCAGGCACCGATCATCCTGCTTGCGCATGAGCCTGACATTTTCCCGAAAGTGCCGTGGCGGGTTTCGCTGACGCTGTCGGGCCACACACATGGCGGGCAGGTCAGGCTGTTCGGCTATTCACCGGTGGTGCCGTCCCGCTTCGGCAACCGCTTTGCCTATGGCCATGTCGTCGAGAATGACCGCAATTTGATCGTGTCAGGCGGGCTCGGCTTCAGCATCGCGCCGGTGCGCTTTGGTATGCGGCCGGAGATCCTACAGATCGACCTCGGTTAGAGCATGCCGGTATTCAGGTGATGCCGGCCTGCAAATGAGGTGTTCCTGCGCTTCCGGTAGTCACGGACCAAAGTCCGCTCCGTTCCGGTTCTCGGACCCCTCATTTCCGACTCGGCCTGATCTGGATCTCGACATGCCCTAGGGCTAATGGAGCGAGCGGATTGCATCCATCACGGCGGGTTCGGCCTTTTCGCCGTTGAAGGCATCGACGATGCCGAAGGCGCCGCCAAAACTCCACACCGACCATGAGAAGCCATGCGCCTCGGCGCGCGCGATCATGTCCTTGACATAGGCGGCGCGGTATTTGGGCGGCATCACATAGGGGTTGCCATACTCCTGGCGGATCATGCCGAACTCGCCCAGCGTGATGTTTTCCGGCTTGATGGCGTTGGCCTTCGCCCAGGCCTCGACCTTTTCGAACGGCGCATCCATGACGCCGAGCAGCTTTTCGTCCGTGTCCATGCTGGCGGCTTGTTCATCGAGATAGGCGAGCAGGCCGTTCCGTTTGGTCCATGGCGCCTCGGCTTTTATCTTGGCGCGGATCGCATCCAGCGTCGCATCGAGCTCGGCGCGCGGCACCGCGGTCAGCGGATAGGGCAGCCCGGTAACATAAAGAATGAAATCGCCGGCCCAGGTCGCGCCCTGATGCGTCAGCAGGAACGGGTCGTAGGAGTGGAAGGTCCAGATGAGGTTGTCGTCGGGGATCGACTTTGGGTCGATCCTGACCAGCGAAGCCGCATTCGAATAACAGGCGCCGGTCAGGATCAGCGTCAGCCTGGTGGCCGAGGCGCGCGCGGCCGCGAACAGCTTTTGCTGACGCTCCGGCCACAGGCTGGTGCCATCGCTGTCGCAGTCGACGATAGGCTCGTTCATCGGCTCGAAAGCGACCTGCGCCGGGTCCTCAGTGGCAAGCGTGCGCGCCATTTTGCGGACGACCTCGACATAGGCGTCGAAGGTTGCGGGATCGTCCATCACCTGGCCCATGCCGATCTCGCGGCCGCCGCCGGCCGGGATCAGGTGCATGTCGACGATCACTTTCAGACCGGCCCGGTTGATCATGCGCGCCGAGTCCCGCACGCTGGCATAAAGGTCGTCACGCAGCGCCAGTGTCTGATCCGACATAAACGGCGAGGGATCGACCGGCATGCGCAGAAAGTCGAAACCGGCGGCCTTCAGCGCCTTGAGGTCATCCTCGTTCAGGAACTTGCGCCATTCCGGATAGGGCAGGATGGCTTGTCGGTCGTTCCATTTGTCTTCCCCGACCCAGGTCGTCCACTGGTCGAGGTTGAGGCCGCGCTTCATCGAAAAGCTAGCGGCCTGACCGGGAAGCGCAGACGCCGCCAGCACCAGCAGCGCTGCCATCACGGTCTTGATCATCGCCGTCAACAGTGCCATCCGGTTTGCTGCGCTGGTGATTTTGGCAAGACAGGTGCCCCGCCGGGGGCAAAAAGGAAAGCGCGATGGACGATCATGGTGAATCGGCGGCGCTTGCCGGCGGGCTTTCCGGAGCCTTGACGGAATTCGGCCATCGGCTGATGGCGCGAGTCTATTATGCCGACACCGATTTTTCCGGCGTCGTCTACCACGCGCGCTATCTCGAATTCTTCGAGCGCGGCCGCTCGGACTATCTCAGGCTGGCGGGCGTCCACCACACAGAACTTCACGAAGGCAAGCACGGCGAACGGATCGTCTGGGTGGTGCGGCGGATGGAGATAGATTTCCGCTCGCCTGCCCGCATGGACGATATCCTGACCATCGACACATCAACGCAGGATATTTCCGGCGCCCGCATCGTCATGGCGCAGCAATTGAAACGCGGGACAGAGGTTCTGGTCGAAGCAAAGGTCGAGGCGGCGATCATCGGCGAGAACGGCCGGCCGAAGCGCTTTCCGAAAGAATGGATCGCGGCCTTTCTACCAGGAGCAAGCTGATATCCAGGCCTGCCGGCCGGCAACGAGCGGCCAATCGGCAGCGCATTCGATTGTGGATGGATGGCCCGCGTCGTGCCTTGGCGCGGCAATGCGCCGCGCCATATTTCCTAACCCATCCTTAACCATAACGGTTCATGAAGAGATCGGTGAAGATTGGAAGAATCCGCGCGCCTTCCTTTCACCAATATTTGCCCTGAAAAGGCCGCCAACGGTGCATTTTGGGGTTAATCCGGAAGCCAAGCGCGAACGGACCACAAGGATGCCCATGGGCCAGCCGCCAGCGATGCCCGGAAAATCTTAAGGACTGAAGCATGGAAACTACCGCACTCGCCGATCCGGCAGCGCAATTGTCGATTTGGGCGCTGTTCACACAGGCCAGCTGGGTGGTCAAGCTGGTCATGATCGGTCTGCTCTGCGCCTCGGTCTGGACCTGGGCGATCATCGTCGACAAGCTGGTCAGCTATGCCCGCATGCGTCTGTCGCTCAATCGCTTCGAACAGGTGTTCTGGTCGGGGCAGTCGCTGGAAGAGCTCTATCGCACGCTTGCCGACCGCAAGACCACGGGCATGGGTGCGATCTTCGTCGCCGCCATGCGCGAATGGAAGAAGAGCTTCGAGAAGGGGGCCAAATCGCCGCTCGGCCTGCAGACCCGCATCGACAAGGCGATGGACCTGGCGTTGACGCGCGAGATGGAGAAGCTGGAGGGCCGTCTCGGCTTTCTCGCCACCACTGGTTCGGCCGCACCCTTCATCGGCCTGTTCGGAACCGTCATCGGCATCATGACCTCGTTCCAGGCGATTGCCGGTTCGAAGAACACCAGTCTCGCGGTTGTCGCACCCGGCATTGCCGAAGCGCTGCTGGCAACGGCCATCGGTCTGCTCGCCGCCATTCCAGCGGTTATCGCCTACAACAAGCTGTCATCCGACGCGAACAAGATCGCGGTGCGGATGGAAGGGTTCTCGGACGAGTTCTCCGCCATACTCTCGCGCCAAATCGATGAAAAAGTAGCGCCTAAGGGCTGAGGTAAGAAGATGGGTATGTCGGTTGGCATGGCAGGACGCGGCGGGCGCGGACACAGGCGGCGCGGCCGCCACCATGCATTGATGTCGGAAATCAACGTCACGCCGATGGTCGACGTGATGCTGGTGCTCTTGATTATCTTCATGGTCGCCGCACCTATGTTGACGGTCGGAGTGCCGGTCGACCTGCCGGAGACGAAGGCCAAGGCTATGAACGCCGACACCCAGCCGATCACCGTTTCGATCGACGCGGCCGGCAAGATTTTCCTGCAGGAGACCGAAATCCCAAGGGAAGAGCTGGTCGCCAAACTGCAGGCGATTTCCAAGACCGGCTACGAAGAGCGCATCTTCATCCGCGGCGACAAGGCGACCAATTATGGTGCCGCGATGGAGGTCATGGCCCTCATCCAGGCCGCCGGCTACAAGAATATCGGCCTGATTTCACTGCAGCAACAGGATCAGTAGACGCACGATGAAGACCGGCCTCACCACATCGGTGATACTGCATACGGTGGCACTGGCTTTCGGCCTGTTCACCCTGTCGGCGCCGGCCGCGCTGCCGTCCACGGATGTCGAGTCGATAGCGGTCGACATCGTTCCCATGGAAGCCATTGCGCAGACGCTGCAGGGCGACAAGAAGGCGGTGATGCATGAAAAGCCGGCGCCGATGCCGACCAAGCGTCCCGACATCGTGCCAGATGCACAGAAAATCGGCGAGAACAGCGTTGATACCGACAAGCCGGTGACGGACGATCCCAAGCCGAAACCGGTGGAGAAAACAGCGACGGCTGCTCCGGCGCCGACGCCGACCGAAAAGCCGAAGACCGAGGACACGCCGAAGCCAAAGGAAGCGCCGAAGCCGACACCTGCGACGGAGGTGGCGCCGGAGCCGCAGCCGAAGGAAGAGGTCAAGCCCGAGCCGGTGAAGCAGGTTGAACCGAAGCCGACCCCGGTGAAGGAGCCTGCACCAACACCGCAGCCGGACACGACCGCCGCCATAGAGCCGAAGCCACGCGTGAAGCCCGACGCGGTCGCCGAAGCCATATCGGATCAGCAGCCTCTGGAAGAAGCGCAGCTTCCGACTTCCGCTCCTGCTCCCGAAGCACGGCCGAAGCCGCAGCCGGCGCAGGCCGAAAGCGCCAAGGCACCGGACCGCAAGGACGCTGACAAGCCAGTCAAGGAAGCCTCGTCGAAGCCGAAGTCGGATGACAAGCAGTTCAATGAGGCTGACATCAAGGCTTTGCTCGACAAGCAGAAGCCATCCGGCGGCGGCGCCAAGCGCTCGACCCAGCAAGCATCGCTAGGCGGCGACAAGGATCAAGGCCAGAAGCTGTCGAAGTCCGAGCAAGGGGCATTGGAAGAACAACTCGGTGGCTGCTGGACCCTCCCGGTTGGGCTTGAGGGTTCTGAGGATTTCACCGTGGTGATCCGTTTCAGCCTGGATGCCTCCGGCAAGCTGGAGGGCCGTCCGACCGTCGAGAAGTCCAGCGGCAACCCCCAGTTCGACAGCAGCGCGGTTCGCGCTGTGCAGAAATGCGATGTCGCCGGCCTGCAGGTGCCCGTCGGAAAGCATGACATTTGGTCCGACGTTCGCGTCAACTTCGATCCCAGAGCGATGCTTGGCCTGTAGCCTGAGCACCCAGAAATCAGCAAGAGAAGCGAGAAGACATGAAATCCATCCTCAAGCCGCTCCTGATGGTCGCCGCGATGGCGATGGGCATGAACGCCGTCGTCACCTTGCCTGCTCGAGCAACCCTCGAGCTCAACGTCAACAAAGGCAATGTCGAACCGATGCCGATCGCCATCCCAGATTTCCAGGGAGGGCTCGGCGCGCAGATTTCCGAGATCGTCACCGCCGACCTGAAGCGCTCCGGTCTCTTCGCACCGATAGACAAGAACGCCTTCATCGAGAAGATCGCCAATCCGGATGCGCAGCCCCGTTTCGACGACTGGAAGGTGATCAATGCGCAGGCGCTGGTCACCGGCAGCGTGAGCAAGGAGGCGGACGGCCGAATCCGCGCCCAGTACCGACTATGGGATATTTTTGGCAACCAGCAGATAGCCGGGGAGCAGTTTTTCGCCAACGACGCAAATCAACGCCGTGTCGCCCACATCATCGCCGATGCGATCTATGAGAAGCTCACCGGCGAGAAGGGCTATTTCGACACACGCGTCGTCTTCATCGACGAATCCGGCGCCAAGAATGCGCGCAAGAAGCGGCTCGCCATCATGGACCAGGACGGCGCCAATGTGCGCTATCTCTCCGATGGCCGCTCGATCGTGCTGACACCGCGTTTCTCGCCCAACCGGCAGGAAATCACTTACATGTCGTACGAAAGCGGTCAGCCGCGGGTCTATCTGCTGCAGATCGAGACCGGGCAGCGCGAACTGGTCGGCAATTTTCCCGGCATGACCTTTGCGCCGCGCTTTTCGCCCGACGGCCAGAAGGTGATCATGAGCCTGCTGCGCGACGACGGCAATTCCAACATCTTTGCCATGGATCTGCGCAGCCGCTCGACCACCAGGCTCACCAATTCGACGGCGATCGATACCTCGCCGTCTTATTCGCCCGACGGCAGCAAGGTGGTGTTCACTTCCGACCGTGGCGGCCGCGCGCAGATCTATGTGATGGGCGCCGACGGCTCGGGCCAGACCCGCATCTCGTTCGGCGACGGCGTCTATTCGACGCCGGTGTGGTCGCCGCGCGGCGACCTCGTCGCCTTCACCAAGCAGACCGGCGGCGAATTCCAGATCGGCGTCATGAAGACCGACGGTTCGGGCGAGCGCATCCTCTCCTCGGGCTTCCAGCAGGAGGGACCGACCTGGGCGCCCAACGGCCGCGTGCTGATGTTCTTCCGCGACTCCGCCGGCGGCCCAAAACTGGTTTCCGTCGATCTCACCGGCCGCAACGAACAGTCGATCCCGACCGCGAATTTTGCTTCCGACCCGGCGTGGTCGCCGCTGCTGGAGTAACTAAGTTTCGGCCTGGCCCGCTCGCTTCGTTGCAACTCGGCAACACTACCTTAAAAGCCCCGTTTTGGGGCTTTTTTCACGCCAAAGTCGCGTTTTGGCCGCATTTCCGCCTACGGTCCGCGACCATTGTGGCATCAGGTCATTTTGGCTGGGGACGGCGGCTGAAACCAAATTTTAACCGTGTTTCTTGAATGCCGGTTAACCCAAACGTGGTTACTGGGTGATCAACGAAGTCACTCGAATACGAAGGAGAGGCGGCATGGGCCGTATCGCAGCACTTACCAGAAACCCGGCGATGATCGCCCTGATCGCGATGCTCGCCATCACCGGTTGCGCCTCGAAGAAAACCCCTAACAACGCTGCCGATCTCGGTCTCAATGGCGCGGGTGCGGCAACGCCGGGCTCGGCGCAGGACTTCACCGTCAACATTGGCGACCGCATCTTCTTCGACACGGACTCGACCGCGATCCGCGCCGATGCGCAGACGACGCTGTCGCGCCAGGCGCAGTGGCTCAACCAGTACAAGCAGTACGCCATCGTCGTCGAAGGCCATGCCGACGAACGCGGCACGCGTGAATACAATCTGGCTCTCGGCGCCCGCCGCGCCGCCGCCACCCGCGACTTCCTGGTCGCCAGGGGCGTTTCGGCGAGCCGCCTGAAGACCATTTCCTACGGCAAGGAACGTCCGGTCGCGGTCTGCGACGACATCTCCTGCTGGTCGCAGAATCGCCGCGCCGTCACCACGCTCTCCGGCGCCGGCTCCTGATGAGTAAGACGGCGGCCTTAGTCGCATAATTGCAACACTTCCATGCGAAAGGCGGCCTTGTGGCCGCCTTTTTCAGTTTCGGTCCCGGAAACAAACCCGGAAACAAAATTTGGCCGAAGTCTCGCCTCCTGCTAAGAGCCGAGGGCGTCGTGCCGGTCCCACTGTGATCGGAAGGCGCGAACAGGCTCACGATATTCACGGCGAGAGGCACATGCATTTCAGATCGGTCTTGAGCGGCACGCTTGCGCTGCTGCTCGTATCAGGCTTCGCGGCTTCCGCGAGCGGCACCGGACAACCCGCGGATAGCGGCTTTTCCTTCCATCTGCCGACGCTCGGCATTTTCGGCAAGAAGGAGAAGCCGGAGCAGCAACAGATCGCGCAGCAGCAGGACGGCACCGCCGCCGCGGGGCTGGAAGATCAGCTCCGGCAGATGAACGGCAAGCTCGAGGAACTCAACTTCCAGATCCTGCAGATGCAGGAGCAGATGCGCAAGCAGCAGGAAGACAACGAGTTCCGCTTCCAGCAGTTGGAAGGCGGCTCCAGCGGGCGGCCGCCGGCCCAGAAGAAATCGGAGGCCGCGCCGCAGGACGGTGGCGCGGGCACCGGCGTCGCCGAGGCCCCGGCAGACCAGGCGCCGGCCGATGCCGGCGCGCAGTCGGATGGCGGCCAGAGCGTCGGCGAGGTCATCGTCGAATCGCAGACCGGCGATCCCGGCAAGGTGATCAACGGCACGCCGCCCAAGACCTTCGGCACCATCACCGTCGACAAGAACGGCAATGTAATCGACGCCGGCGGCAACACGCAGGCAGCGGCGCCGGCGGAAGGTGCGGCTCCCGCCGCCGAGGCGCCGGCTGCCGGGGCTAAGACCGGCAAGTCGGACGGCACGGTGGTGGCGGCGCTGCCTGCCACCAACAACCCGGAAGAGATCTACCGCAACTCCTACCAGTTCATCCTGTCGGGCGACTACAGCACCGCCGAGCAGGGTTTTCGCGACCACATCGCCCGCTTCCCGAAGGACGCCAAGGCGGCGGACGCGCATTACTGGCTTGGCGAATCGCTGCTTGGCCAGCAGAAGTATCATGACGCTGCCGAGGTTTTCCTCTCCGCCAGCAAGGACTATCCGAAGGCCAAGAAGGCGCCTGACATGCTCCTGAAGCTTGGCGTGTCGCTGGTCGGCCTCAAGCAGAAGGATGTCGCCTGCGCCACCTTCGGCGAGATCGGCAAGCGCTATCCCGATATTTCGGCCGCGCTCAAGGAACGCGTCAAGCAGGAGAGGGCGCTGGCGGCGTGCTAGTCTTTGCCGTGTTGTCCCAGAACCGGGACCACTTTTGCGCGACATGCATTGATGCTCGATACCGAGCCTGACCTTTCGAATTTTTCGCAGATCGACTTTACCAACGGCGCGCTTGCGGCCGTGTCCGGCGGCAGCGACTCGACCGCCCTCCTTCTTCTCCTCAAGGCTCACCTCGACCGCAGCGCCCCGACAGCCCGGCTGCTGGCGGTGACGATCGACCACGGCCTGCGTCCGGAAGCAGCAGCCGAAGCGCGCAGCGTGGCAAAGCTTTGTGCCGAGCGCGGCATCGCGCACCGGACGCTCAACTGGTCCGGCGCCAAGCCGTCGGCCGGCCTGCCCGCGGCGGCGCGCGAGGCGCGCTACCGGTTGCTGGCCGAGGCAGCGCAGGCGCAAGGCATTGGTGTGATCGTGACCGGCCACACCGCCGACGACCAGGCCGAGACCGTCCTGATGCGAGCCGCGCGGAATGACGGGCGAGAGCTTGCAGGCCGAGGTCTCGCCGGCATGGCGCCTGCCACCCTCTATGACTGGCGGATCTGGATCGCGCGGCCGCTGCTCGGCGCTCGGCGCGCGGCGTTGCGCGCCTTCCTGCAGCGCGAACATGTCGGCTGGGCGGAGGATCCGACCAACATCGACACGAATTTCGAACGCCCGCGCATCCGGGCCGTGCTCGGCGAAGACCGGAGCGGGCAGCGTTTTGCCGAAGCGATCGGCCTGGCCAGGCGGGCCGCCGGCGAGCGCGAACAACTCGGTCGCCGCGCCGCCGCCCTGATCGGTGAATTTGCCAGCCGGCCGGCGAGGGGTCTCATCCGTCTCGATCCCGCTCTTGCCGAAGCTGACGACACGCGAGCCGCGGTCTATGCGCTGCGTGTCCTGCTGGCGGCGACGGGCGGCACCGCCTTGTTGCCGGACCAGGCGCGCAGCGAAGCGCTGTTCGAGCAAATGCGGGCCGGTCGGCTTTGCGCCACATTGTCGCGGGCGGTCGTCGATATCAGGCGAAACGGCATCTTCCTGCGCCGTGAATCGCGCGACCTGCCGCGTTCCGCGCCGGTAGCTGGCGCTCTGCTTTGGGACGGTCGCCGGCGGATCACGCCACACATCGAAGCCGGGGCGGTCACATTGGACGACAGTCCGGGTGCATGGTTGATCGCGCCGCTTGGCGCCGCTGCCGCCGCCAAAACGCCGATTGCCGGGGATGGCGCGCCGCCAAGCCTTGTGCGCGCCGCCCTGGCTGCGGAACCGGCGCTGTGGCGCGGCGGCGAATGCCGTGGTTTTGCAGGGGATGTAGCGGCGGCGCCGGCAATCGCCGTCAGCCCGGTCGTTGCGCCCTTTGCCCGTTTCCTGCCGTGCTTCGATCTGGTGTTGGCGCAGGCCGTGGCCGAGTTGATCGGCGCACCGCCTGTCCCGGCTTGCCCTTTGGCCGCCACAGTGCCGGTTGATCATGGCGCGAAAGCTTAACCCAGACGTGCTGTTATGCTTGGCAAGGGGGGGCGCTCTCCCTATGTTAGGCGCAAGTTTCCTCTCATGACGCGTGTCCCAGCGGGCACCAACGGGACAATTGATGAATCCGAATTATCGCAATCTCGCGCTCTGGGCGATCATAGCGGTCCTGCTCATTGCTCTCTTCAATCTGTTCCAGACGCCGCAGACTCGCGGGGCCTCGACCGACGTTCCCTATTCGCAGTTCCTGCAAGAGGTCGCGGCCGGCCGGGTCAAGACGGTGGTCATCGCCGGCGCCCGCATCACGGGCACCTACGCCGACAACGCCAATGGCTTCCAGACCTATTCGCCTGGCGATCCGCAGCTGGTCTCGCGGCTGCAGGACAAGAACGTCACCATCAATGCGCGGCCTGAGTCGGACGGTTCCAACTCGCTGTTCAGCTATCTGATCTCCTACCTGCCGATGATCCTGATCCTGGGCGTGTGGATATTCTTCATGCGCCAGATGCAGTCCGGCTCCGGCCGCGCCATGGGTTTCGGCAAGTCGAAGGCCAAGCTTCTCACTGAGGCGCATGGCCGCGTCACCTTCCAGGATGTCGCCGGCGTCGACGAGGCCAAGGAAGATCTGGAAGAGATCGTCGAGTTCCTGCGCGATCCGCAGAAGTTCCAGCGCCTCGGCGGCAAGATCCCGCGCGGCGTGCTTCTGGTCGGACCTCCCGGCACCGGCAAGACGCTGCTCGCCCGCTCCGTCGCCGGCGAAGCCAATGTGCCGTTCTTCACCATCTCCGGTTCGGACTTCGTCGAGATGTTCGTCGGCGTCGGCGCAAGCCGTGTGCGCGACATGTTCGACCAGGCCAAGAAGAATGCTCCCTGCATCATCTTCATCGACGAAATCGACGCTGTCGGCCGCCATCGCGGCGCCGGCCTCGGCGGTGGCAATGATGAGCGCGAACAGACGCTGAACCAGCTGCTGGTCGAGATGGACGGCTTCGAGTCCAACGAGAGCATCATCCTGATCGCCGCCACCAACCGGCCCGACGTGCTCGACCCGGCGCTGCTGCGTCCGGGCCGTTTCGACCGCCAGGTGGTGGTGCCGAACCCCGACATCGTCGGTCGTGAGAAGATCCTCAAGGTGCATGTGCGCAACGTGCCGCTGGCGCCGAATGTCGACCTCAAGGTGATCGCACGCGGCACGCCGGGCTTCTCGGGCGCCGACCTGATGAACCTGGTCAATGAATCCGCTCTGATGGCGGCGCGCCGCAACAAGCGCCTTGTCACCATGGCCGAGTTCGAGGACGCCAAGGACAAGATCATGATGGGCGCCGAGCGCCGCTCGTCGGCCATGACCCAGGCCGAAAAGGAGCTCACGGCCTATCACGAGGCCGGCCATGCCATCCTGGCGCTCAACGTGCCGTCGGCCGATCCGCTGCACAAGGCGACCATCATCCCGCGCGGCCGCGCGCTCGGCATGGTCATGCAACTGCCGGAAGGCGACCGCTATTCGATGAGCTACAAATACATGATCTCACGGCTCGCCATCATGATGGGCGGCCGCGTCGCCGAGGAGTTCAAGTTCGGCAAGGAGAACATCACCTCGGGCGCCTCCTCGGACATCGAGCAGGCGACCAAACTGGCGCGCGCCATGGTCACGCGCTGGGGCTTCTCCGACAAGCTCGGCCATGTCGCCTATGGCGACAACCAGGAAGAGGTTTTCCTCGGCCATTCGGTGGCGCGCACGCAGAACGTCTCGGAAGAGACCGCGCAGATCATCGACGCCGAAGTGCGCAGGCTGATCGACGAGGCCTATGTCACGGCCAAGTCCATTCTGACCAAGAAGAAGAAGGAATGGATCGCTCTGGCGCAGGGCCTGCTCGAATACGAGACGCTTTCGGGCGAAGAGATCAAGCAGCTGATCGCCGGGCAGAAGCCCGCGCGAGATTTGGGGGATGACACCCCCACAAGCCGCGGCTCGGCTGTGCCGAAGTCCGGCCGCCGCAAGAAGGGTCCCGAGCCCGAAGGCGGCATGGAGCCTCAGCCGTCGAGCTGAGCTGACATCACTTGATGCAAGAAAACGCCGCGGCTCAATCCGCGGCGTTTTGCTATTCAGGGTCTCTCAAAGAGCATGCGGGACGGATTCATTTGCTTTGCCGGGGCGCACACCGTCAGTCCGGCCAGCATGTTGCTTGCCCCATCTGGCCAGCGGGATCAGGGCATTGTCCAGCTCGATGCCGAATTCGGTAATCGAGTATTCGACCCTCGGCGGCACCTCGGGAAAGATTTCGCGATGGACGATGCCGTCGGCCTCCATTTCGCGCAGCTGTTGGATCAGCATCTTTTCGCTGATGTCAGGCACCAGCCGCTTCAGCTCACCGAATCGTGCCGGCGCCTTGTGAATCTGCCAGAGCAGTAGCGCCTTCCATTTGCCGCTGATGACCTCCAGCGCCGGCCCCAATCCGCAACTATCTGGCTGTTTCTTTCCCATGTTTCATCCAATTCTGAGCAATCGGTGGGTAGCTTACATTTTTGTCGGTACTTGAGAAAAACCAAGCCGGTCCATAGCTTCAAACCAGCTCGCCGGCATCGGCGAACACCACAACATCATATCGGTACCTCGCTTCGACCTGCAAAGGCCGTCGGCGGCCGGATTTTGTCAAAAAGGGATGGATCATGACACGATACGCAAACAAGAAGGCCGTTGTCATCGGCGGGACGCACGGCATGGGGCTCGCCGTTGCCGAAGCCCTGATCGAAAGCGGCGCCGAGGTCCTGGTCACCGGCCGCGACCAGCGCAACATCGAGGCCGCGCGAGCCAAGCTGCTTTCGCGAGCTCATGTCGTGCGGTCCGATATCTCAGACATGGCCGATATCGTCACGCTCGGTGCCGAAGTGGGGCAGAAGCTTGGCCAGATCGACTTCCTTCACGTCAATGCCGGGGTGGCCAATCTCGAACCTGTGGAGCGGGTCACCGAGGACAGTTACGATCGCACCTTCGACATCAACACCAAAGGCGCATTCTTCACCGCGCAGCGCCTGCTGCCCCTCATCAGGGATGGTGGCGCCATAGTCTTCACCTCGTCGATCGCCGACGAATCCGGCACCGGCGGCATGAGCGTCTATTCCGGATCGAAGGCGGCACTGCGCGCCTTCGCCAAGGTCCTGGCCGCCGAGCTTCTGCCGCGCCGCATCCGCGTGAATGTGGTCAGCCCTGGTTTCATCGATACGCCGACGATGGGTGTGGCGGACGCCTCGGCCGAGGAGCGGGCCGCCTTCATGGCGATCGGCGACGCGGTCACGCCGATGAAGCGCCACGGCACGATGGAGGAGGTGGCGCGCGCAGTGCTGTTCCTGGCGTTCGACGCGACCTTCACCACGGGCGCGCGGCTGACCGTGGACGGTGGCCTTGGCCAGGACCTGAGCCCGACACCGGCGTAACCGCGCAACGAAACCAAGGAGAAGCAGAATGAGCGACATAACAGTAATCGGTCTCGGCGCCATGGGCACGGCGCTTGCCGAAGCCTTTCTGAACCAGGGACATGCGGTGACGGTGTGGAACCGTTCTCCGGCAAAGGCTGAGGCTTTGGCAGCCAAGGGCGCCACTGTGGCCAAGAGTGTCGAGGAAGCCGTCAGATCGAGTCCACTGATCGTGGCGTGCCTGCTTGTCTATGACACCGTTGGTGAGGTGCTCGGCCCAAGCCGAGACGCGCTGTCGGGCCGCACATTGGTCAATCTCACCAACGGCACGCCCGAGCAGGCGCGGGCGATGTCGGGTTGGGCGGTGAGCCAGGGCGCCAGCTATATCGACGGCGGCATCATGGCGGTGCCGCCGATGGTGGGCGGGCCGCACGCCTTGATTCTCTACAGCGGTTCGCGCCAGGCGTTCGATGCCTGTTCGGGGCAGCTCGGAGCGCTCGGCACCAGCAAATATCTCGGTGAGGATCCAGGCCTCGCGCCGCTCTATGATATTTCGCTTCTGACCGGCATGTACGGCATGTTCGCGGGCGTTCTGCAAGCGTTGGCATTGACGGGCGCAGCAGGAATCCCTGCCGGCGAGTTCATGCCGCTGCTGGCCTCCTGGCTTCAGTCGATGCAAGGCCTGCTGCCGAAATGGGCGGAACAGATCGACAGTGGCGATCACACCAGCAATGTCGTTTCCAACCTGGGCATGCAGGCTGATGCCTACGTCAATCTCATCGATGCCAGCAGGTCGGCTGATGTCAGCACCGAACTCGTCTTGCCGATGCAAAGCCTGATGAAGCGCGGGGTGGCTGCCGGCCAGGCCAATGCCGATCTTACAAGCCTGGTCGCACTGCTCCAGCTCTCGAAACAAGGCGCTTGACGGGGCAAGACCCGAGAGAAGGCCCGCCAACCTTGCGGTTGGGGGCCTTCGATCTTCAAACGCTGCTGGTCGATCAGCTCTTCAGCTTGGCGTTGCAGAGGCTGTAATAGCCGCCGCCCTTCTGGATCCAGCGAAGGCCGTTCAACGTACCCGCGTCCTTGTTGCCGTGGTAGCCCTGCAGGCAGGTCTTCATCCGCGCCTTCGAGGGCTTCTCGGTCTTGAATTCGGCGGCGAGGGTGGTCGGGAATGTCACGCCCGTCGGCGCTACAGCGGGGGCGATCCCCGCGCTGGCTTCCTTCTCCGGCTGCGGCTGGGTTTTGACCGCATCCGTACTGGCACTCTCCGCAGCTGACGTCGCGCATTTCTCGGTGCGGAAAGCGGTCCAATCCATGCCGTTCAGAGTGCCGCCTTCCTTGGCTGTGCGATAGGCCTCGCCGCATTCCTTCATCGTCAGTGCGCTTGCAGGGGCGACGCTCCAAGCAATCCATACCGTCACAGCGAATGCCGCCAATTTCAATCTGGACATAAGACCCTCCTGGTTGACAAAAGTTCGATGTCCTTTTGTATACCATTTGTTCTACATATGTTCAATTGGAATCTTGCGAACCACCGATATGTCTGGCGGTGGGCAGTGTGGGCGATAGATGATGCCGACAGCTTCCGCGGTATGTAGACGCGAGCAACTCCGGGTGTGTTCGAGCGCAACAAAAAGGCCCGCGCATGCTGCGATGCGCGGGCCTCTGTCTGGAGAATATGGCTACGCGATCAGCTCTTCAGCTTGGCATTGCAGAGGCTGTAGAAGCCGCCGCCCTTCTGGATCCAGCGCAGGCCATTCAGCGTGTTGGCATCCTTATTGGCGTAGTAGAGTTCGAGGCAGGTGTGCATGCGGCCCTTGGCCGGCGTCTCGCCGGCGTATTTCTTCGAGATCGCGGCCGGGAACTTCACGCCCTTGGGAGCGGTGACCGAGGGCTTCTCGGGCTCGCTGGTATAGGTCGCCTCGCTCGGAGCGGGCACGGTGTCGTCGTCATCTGCGCCTGCGCCGCATTCGGCCTTGCGGAAGTCGTTCCACTTCTTGCCGCCCAGAGTATTGGCAGACTTGGCAGCCTGGTACTTGGCGCTGCAATCGGCCATGCTCAGGCCCTTGCCGCTGCTGTCGGCAGCTGCCTTGGTGGTTGCCTTGGCGGGTGCTGCCGCGGCCGAGGCCCCGGCGGCGCATTCGGTCTTGCGGAAGTCGTTCCACTTTGCGCCATTGAGCGTACCGGCGGCCTTTGCCGCCTGGTACTTGG
Source organism: Mesorhizobium sp. M0292 (assembly GCF_040321695.1). Classification (NCBI taxonomy): domain Bacteria; kingdom Pseudomonadati; phylum Pseudomonadota; class Alphaproteobacteria; order Hyphomicrobiales; family Phyllobacteriaceae; genus Mesorhizobium; species Mesorhizobium sp. M0292. The sequence goes on along the minus strand of NZ_JAMYSB010000010.1, from coordinate 138,008 downwards.
TGCTGCATTCCTTGGCCGTCAGGCCCTTGGCGCCATCGTCGGTTGTGGCTGCGGCCTTGGTCGTGGCCTTGGCGGGTTCTGCCGCGGCGGATGCGCCGGCGGCGCATTCGGTCTTGCGGAAGTCGTTCCACTTTGCGCCATTGAGCGTACCGGCGGCCTTGGCAGCCTGGTATTTAGCGCTGCATTCCTTGGCCGTCAGACCCTTGGCGCCGTCATCAGCAGCGGCGGCGGCCTTGGTCGTGTCCGTCTTGGCCGCAGCGGCCTTCTTGGCCGCCGGCTTTGCGGTCTCGGTGGTGGCCGCCGCGTCGGTGCCGCACTCGGCCTTCCGATACTGATTCCAGGTCTGCCCGTTCAGCGTGCCGGCGTCCTTGGCGGCATTATACTTGGTACTACACTGGGCCATGGTCAGCGCGCTGGCGGGCGCCGCCATGAACAAGGTTGCGACGGCAAGACCCGTCAAAGTTGCAAGTCGGTGGATGAGCATGGCGTTCTCCCGTTGCTGCGCCCATAGGTTGTACCTGTGTCAATCAATAGCTCTCAACGCTAGGCTGCGCCAGATGCTAAACGGCGTTCTCCCGATAAGGTGATGGACCCTTGCGATCTGCCGCTCCAACAGTCCGGCTTACCGGCCCAATCTGCGCAGTGTGGCCCAGTGTGAATGCTATATTGCGGCAACACCGTGTCATGATACGCTGCCAACGCTCCGAACAGCCTGCTACAATGATTTTCTAAGAATTGGTAATATACAATCACACAATGTGATAGTCGGGCTCGGACCAATTGTGGCATTACGAGCCGGCTGAAAACCGACGGGGATTCTGGCAAGCATGGCAGGACGTTATTTTGGCACCGACGGCATTCGCGGGCGCGCCAACAAGTTTCCGATGACGGCTGAGATCGCGATGCGGGTCGGCATGGCCGCCGGCCTGTCGTTCCAGCGCGGCAGCCATCGCCACCGCGTCGTGCTCGGCAAGGACACCAGGCTGTCCGGCTACATGATCGAAAACGCCATGGTGTCCGGCCTGTGCGCGGCCGGCATGGATGTGTTCCTGCTCGGCCCGATCCCGACACCGGCGGTCGCCATGCTGGTGCGCTCGCTGCGCGCCGATATCGGCGTCATGATCTCGGCCTCGCACAACCCTTATTACGACAACGGCATCAAGCTGTTCGGTCCCGATGGCTACAAGCTCTCCGACGAGATCGAGGAGCGCATCGAGAGCATGCTCGACAAGGATATCGAACTGGCGCTCGCCGATTCCGACGGGCTCGGCCGCGCCAAGCGCGTCGACGGCGTGCATGACCGCTACATCGAATTCGCCAAGCGCACGCTGCCGCGCTCGATGTCGCTGTCGGGTCTCAGGATCGTCGTCGATTGCGCCAATGGCGCAGCCTACAAGGTGGCGCCTGCCGCACTTTGGGAACTGGGCGCCGAGGTCATTGCCATCAATGTCGATCCGAACGGTTTCAACATCAACAAGGAATGCGGCTCGACCCATCCGGCCGGCCTGCAGAAGAAGGTGCATGAAGTGCGCGCCGATATCGGCATCGCACTCGACGGCGATGCCGACCGTGTCGTCATCGTCGACGAGAACGGCACCATCGTCGACGGTGACCAGATCATGGCGCTGATCGCCGAGTCCTGGCACCAGAGCGGGCGACTGGCCGGCGGCGGCGTCGTCTCGACGGTGATGTCCAATCTCGGCCTCGAACGCTTCCTTGGCGACATGAAGCTGCAGCTGCATCGCACCAAGGTCGGCGACCGCTATGTCGTTGAGCATATGCGCGCGCACGGGTTGAATGTCGGCGGCGAGCAGTCGGGCCACATTGTGCTGTCCGATTTCTCGACCACTGGCGACGGGCTGGTCTCGGCGCTGCAGGTGCTGGCCTGCATCAAGCGGCAGAACCGGCCGGTCAGCGAATTGTCGAAGAAATTCGAGCCGGTGCCGCAGCTGTTGAAGAATGTCCGCATCGCCGGCGGCAAGCCGCTTGAAGAAGCCTTGGTCAAGGCGGCGATCGAAGATGCGCGCAACCGTCTAGGCAAGGCCGGCCGCCTGGTCATACGGCCCTCCGGCACCGAGCCGCTGATCCGCGTCATGGCCGAGGGCGACGACCCACAGCTGGTCGAGGCCGTGGTCAACGACATCGTCGACATCATTTCGGAAACGCGCAGCGCCGCCTGATTGCGCTGCCTCCAACGGCAGGGGCGAACTGCCGGCTCAAGACTTCAAGCCCGCCTGCAGGCGGGCTTTTGTTTCGGCCAGGGTTGGTCCCAGCGTTATGCCGGCGGAGGCCGTTTGCTAAAATGTCGAGAATTCGTGGTTAATCGACAGGGTTAAACGCCTTTTAACTTTTGCAATTCATTATCCACAACTGAGGTCAAACACATTCGAGCGGATTCAAAGTTCCGACGGGTTCTCAGGGGTGACAAACATGTTCAATGCAGCAAAAATGGCTTTCCTTGCCGCGCTGTTCGCAGGCGTGGCCGGGCCAGTATTCGCCGCCGATCTGGCGGAGCCGCCAGTGGTCGAAGAGGCGCCGGCGCCGATCGCCTACGAGCAGCCGGCGGATTTCGGCGGCTGGTACATCCGCGGCGATATCGACTATCATTGGTCGAAGTTCCGCGGTGGCGACTATATTACCTACGGACCCGGCACGAACGACTTCGACACCGGCAAGCTCAAAAGCGCATTTTCGGCCGGCGCCGGTGTCGGTTACCAGATCAACCAGCATTTCCGTACCGATCTCACACTCGACTGGATGAGCAAGTCCAAATTCCGCGGCTCGACCAGTGGAACCTGCGGCGATCTGCTTCCTTGTACTTCCGTCGACACTTCCTCCTATTCGGCATTGTTGCTCCTCGCCAATGCCTATGTCGACATCGGTACTTGGCACGGCGTGACGCCCTATGTCGGCGCCGGCATCGGCGGTGCATGGCTGAAGTGGGATACGCTGCACAACACCGACAGAGACGGTTCGTTCGAGCACCGCGGCGGCAAAGGCTGGCGTTTCGCCTACGCCCTCATGGCCGGCGCCTCCTACTGCCTGACCGACCGCGTCAAGCTCGATGTCGGCTATCGCTACAGCCACATCAATGGCGGCCGCATGTTCGAATATGCTTCTGGACTGGGTGGCACCACCGGCGCTGGTCCGGGCTTCGATCGCGGCATCAATGTGCACGAAGTGCGCGGCGGTCTGCGCTACCAGTTCGGCCGGTCGGACTGCGCCCCGCCGCCGGAGCCCTACGTTCCCGAACCGGAGCCGGTCTACACCAAGTAGCGCTTCGAAATCCAGGAATTTGCAAACCGCCCGGCCATGCCGGGCGGTTTTTGTTTGCCGATTGCGGTGCACTTCCAAGCCGCGGCGTGCGGAGGAGAAAGCCTATCGAAATCAAATCGGTAACGTCGCGTTATCCTTAACCCGCACTTAACCACTATGGTTAACAATGCCCACTGAAACGGCGCTTGCGATCAAAATGAAGAGCGCCAATTTCAGGAGCCGGGGACCCATGAATTTCAAATTGCTGACAGCGCCGGCACTTGCCGCACTCGCGCTTGCGCTGCTGCCGCCGGCGCAAGCCGCGGACTACGATCCGCCGATCTATGTCGATCAGGCGCCGGACTATCAACCGGTCGAGGTCGGCTCGGGCTGGTATCTGCGCGGCGATGTCGGCTACGCGTTCAGCCATCCCTTCGAGCATGAGGAAGCGACAACCGGCCCGCTTAACAGCTTTACCGATGAGAGCAGCCTTTTCACAGGCAGTTTCGGTATGGGGTATCATGTCAACGACTATCTTCGGGTCGAGCTGAACGGCGGGATTCTTCCGACCAACAAATTCGGGGAACACGCCAAGTTGGCAGCCACTTGCGACGGCCATACGCTTGTGGACGACGGTTTTGGCACCATCAATTCCGTCGCGGCTACGCAGGCATGCGATCTTTCCGACAATGCTTCCAACAAAGGCTACAGCATCATGGCCAATGGCTATGTCGATCTCGGCACCTATGTTGGAATAACTCCATATCTTGGCGGAGGGGTCGGTGTCGCATACAATAAATATTACAGGAGCATTGGGGCGAAGGATTGCGTGGAAGTGGCCCCCAATTCGTCCGGCACGGGCGGGTTCTCTTGTGATGATCCGGCCGGTTACGAGGGTGCAACGGATAAGGAGGGCAAATTCAACCTTGCCTATTCGATCGGGGGCGGTCTTTCCTATCAGGTGGCCAAGAACGTGTCGGTTGACCTTGGCTACGAATATTTCTCGGTGCCGGGCGCCAAATACGTCGCTTATGACAGCGGCGCCTTCAACATCCACAAGGGCATCAATTATCAGACGGTCAAGCTCGGGCTGCGCTACGACCTCTGGTAGGCTGGCTGCAGATACGAAACCCGACGGCGGATCTCTTCGATCCGCCGTTTGCGTTTGGGCTCACGACATCCTGATCCCGGACTGCTTCTATCTTGTCAGCGACAAAAACTTTCCTCTTGACGCCTGAGGGCTGAACGCATATCGCCGTTCGTGGGCCACCCCTCCCCAACGAGGGGCCACTATCTGGAAGGATAGACCACGATGACGATGCATACGAAGCCCGGACTCCGTCCGGCAAACCCCAATTTCTCCTCAGGTCCCTGCGCAAAACGCCCCGGCTGGTCGGTCGAGGCGCTGAAGAATGCCGCGCTCGGCCGTTCCCACCGCGCCAAGATCGGCAAGACCAAGCTCGAACAGGCGATCGAGCTGACGCGCGAAATTCTCCAGGTTCCGGCGGATTACCGTATCGGCATCGTGCCGGCGTCGGACACGGGTGCTGTCGAGATGGCGCTGTGGTCGCTGCTCGGCGAACGCGGCGTCGACATGGTGGCATGGGAAAGCTTTGGCTCGGGCTGGGTGACCGATGTCGTCAAGCAGCTGAAGCTCGCCGGTATCAGAAAGATCGAGGCAGGCTATGGCGAACTGCCGGATCTCACCAAGATCGATTTCGACCGCGATGTGGTCTTCACCTGGAACGGCACGACCTCAGGCGTGCGCGTGCCGAATGGCGATTTCATCCCGGCGGATCGCAAGGGCCTGACCATCTGCGATGCCACCTCAGCGGCATTCGCGCAAAAGCTCGATTTCCAGAAGCTCGATGTCGTCACCTTCTCCTGGCAGAAAGTGCTGGGCGGCGAGGGCGCACACGGCATGCTGATCCTGTCGCCTCGCGCCGTCGAGCGACTGGAAACCTACAAGCCGGCGTGGCCGTTGCCGAAAATCTTCCGCCTGACCTCGGGCGGCAAGCTGATCGAAGGCATCTTCAAGGGCGAGACCATCAACACGCCGTCGATGCTGTGCGTCGAGGACTATCTCGATGCGCTTCATTGGGCGAAGTCGATCGGCGGTCTCGATGCGTTGATTGCCAGAGCCGATGCCAATGCCGCCGTGCTCGATGGGTTTGTCGACAAGTCGTCCTGGCTCGGCCATCTCGCGGTCGATGCGGCGACACGTTCCAACACGTCCGTATGTCTGTCCTTCACCGACGCCGATGTCGCGGCGCTCGACGCCGACGGGCAGGCGGCTTTCGCCAAGGCGATCGTCTCTGTGCTCGACAAGGAAGGCGTCGCGTTCGACATTGGATCCTATCGCGATGCACCTTCCGGCCTGCGCATCTGGTGCGGTGCCACCGTCGAGACATCCGATCTCGAGGCGCTGCTGCCTTGGCTCGACTGGGCCTTCGCCACGCAGAAGGCTTCGCTGAAGGCCGCAGCCTGAGATTTCGTGGTGGCCTGCGGGCCGCCCTTTCCCGACAATCCAGTTCAAGGAGGCCGCCATGGCGCCCCGCGTTCTCGTCTCTGACAAACTCTCCACCACCGCCGTCCAGATATTCAAGGACCGCGGTATCGAGGTCGACTATTTGCCCGATCTCGGCAAGGACAAGGAAAAGCTGCTCGAAGTCATCGGCCAGTATGATGGCCTTGCCATCCGCTCGGCGACCAAGGTCACGGAAAAACTGATCAACGCCGCGACAAGACTCAAGGTCGTCGGCCGCGCCGGCATCGGTGTCGACAATGTCGACATCCCCGCGGCGAGCCGCAAGGGCATCATCGTGATGAACACGCCCTTCGGCAATTCGATCACCACGGCCGAACATGCGGTGGCGATGATCTTTGCACTCGCCCGGCAGATCCCGGAGGCCAATGCCTCGACCCATGCCGGCAAATGGGAAAAGAACCGCTTCATGGGCGTCGAGATCACCGGCAAGACGCTGGGCGTCATCGGCTGCGGCAATATCGGCTCGATCGTTGCCACGCGCGGCGTCGGCCTGAAGATGCATGTCGTCGCCTTCGATCCGTTCCTGTCGGACAAGCGCGCCGAGGAACTCGGCGTCGACAAGGTCGAGCTGGACGAGCTTTTCGCCCGCGCCGATTTCATCACGCTGCACACGCCGCTGACCGACAAGACGCGCAACATCATCGACGCGGCGGCGATCGCCAAAATGAAGAACGGCGTGCGCATCATCAATTGCGCGCGTGGCGGGCTCATCGTCGAAGCCGACCTGGTCGCGGCGCTGAAGAGCGGCAAGGTGGCGGGCGCCGGCGTCGATGTGTTCGAGGTCGAACCGGCGGAGAACAACGCGCTGTTCGGCATGGAGAATGTGGTGGCAACGCCGCATCTGGGCGCCTCGACAGCGGAAGCGCAGGAAAATGTCGCGCTCCAGGTGGCCGAGCAGATGGCCGACTATCTGATCAAGGGCGCGGTTTCGAATGCCATCAACATGCCCTCGATCACGGCCGAGGAAGCACCGCGGCTAAAGCCGTTCGTCAAGCTCGCCGAAGTGCTCGGCGCCTTTGTCGGCCAAGTCACCGAGGACCCGATCAACGAGGTCGAGATCCTGTTCGACGGCTCGACCGCGACGATGAACACGCGTGCCCTGATCAGTGCCGCGCTTGCCGGACTGATCCGGCCGCAGGTCGCCGACGTCAATATGGTGTCGGCGCCGATCATGGTGAAGGAGCGCGGCATCATCGTCGCCGAGGTCAAGCGCGACAAGTCGGGCGTGTTCGACGGCTACATCAAGCTGACGGTGAAGACCGAGCACATGACGCGCTCGATCGCCGGCACCTGCTTCTCCGACGGTAAGCCGCGCTTCATCCAGATCAAGGGCATCAATCTCGACGCCGAGGTCGGCCAGCACATGCTCTACACAACCAATGCCGATGCGCCCGGCATTATCGGCCTGCTCGGCACGGTGTGCGGCGAGAACGGCGTCAACATCGCCAACTTCCAGCTCGGCCGCAACCGGCCGGGCGGCGACGCGATCGCGCTGCTCTATCTCGACGCGCCGTTCCCGGAGAAAGTGCTGGAACAGGTCAAGGCGCACAAGTCCATCGACTCGGCCAAGCGGCTGCAGTTCGACGTCAACGCAATGTAGTTGACGGCGTGGCGGATGCGGCGGCCCTCCCCCCATCATTGGGGCGGCCGTCGCGGAGCCCGGTTCAGGTCAATTCGTCTGAGCCGTCGGAGACGCCTACGCGATGCCGATAGACCAGTTCCCAGCCCTTCCACCCTGTAAACAGCAGGATCAGAACCACGATCAGCGACAAGATAAAGCCGGTCGGGATCACAGCCGCCGCTCCACCGACATAACGCGAGTACCAGTTATAAAGCTCGATCAGCACGACGAGCACGTTGCCGCCGGCATGGAGCCATGCCGTCGTGAGATTGCGGATCTGAACATCGCCGAGGACATCCGTCAGGCCGGTAAGAGCGGCCAAGGCGCCCATGATCAGGCCGGCGCCGAGAAGCCAAAGCGATCCGGTGACCCACCCGGGATCGGCTGTTTGCCAGAAAATCAGATCGCAAACGAAGGTGCCGACAAAGAAGGCGATCGGAAACGGAATCAGCATTGGATGAATGGGGTGACCGGCAATGCTTGCCGTGCTGCGAGGGTTATGGCTCATCTTGTTGCCTCCCACGCAAGCAAACTCCGCCAGAGGTAAAATGTTCCAGGTCGGCGCGCGGCAGCAGTTATCGCGACGGCGGCGCAGCGCGGCAGCAGCCAAATGTTATCCGCGGCGGCCCGGTGCCGCCATCTTGCGCCCGCTGTATTCGGCGAGCGAAATGCCGCCCAGCACCAGGATGAGCGCCAGCGCCTGGTAGAGCTGGAATGTCTCGCCGACGATCAGCACTGACAGCAGCGTGCCGAAGATCGGCACCAGATTGATGAACAGCCCGGCACGGTTGGCGCCGATCAGTTCGTTGCCCCTGATGTAAGTGATCTGCGAAATGACCGAAGCGCCGATCGCGGTATAGACGATGACAACCCAGCCGCTGATATCGGGGACGATAACCTTGCCGGCGGCGACCTCCCACAGGAAGAACGGCAGCGAGGTGATGAGGGCAGCGATCGCCAGGGACAACATCAGGCTCTGCCAGCGCATCACCGGCTTCAGCCGCAGCCCGACCGAATAACTGCTGTAGAGGACGACCGCGACCAGCATGATGGCGTCGCCGAAATTGAGTTCCAATGTGAGCAGCCGGCGCGGATCGCCGTGGCAGGCAGTCAAGATGACGCCGAAGATGGTCAGCACCACGCCCGCAATCTGAGCCCAGCTCACGCGCAGGCGGAAGAAGAAGAAATTGGCAATGATGATCAAGACCGGCATCGCCGCCTGTTCGATCGAGACATTGATCGCCGTCGTGTAGTTGAGCGCGGTGTAGAAAATGGTGTTGAACAGAGTGAAGCCGCTGGCGCCAAGTGCAGCCAGGACGAACCAGTGTTTGCGCACCACCGGCCAGTCCTCCCTGATCGTGCGCCAGCCGATCGGCAGCAGGATCGCGACGGCCAGCACCCAGCGCAGGAAGACCAGCGTCATCGGCGAGACGTGACCGACCGCCAGCTTGCCGGCGACGGAATTGCCGCCCCACAGCAAGGTGGTCAGCAGCAGGAACAGGTAGGCGCGTCGATGCATGCGGGATTCCGGCCGCCTGGGAAGTTGTGTTTGCCGGCCTATTGCCCCCGCCGACGCAAGTAAATGATGTCAAAGCCGAAAATTGTTGTGCCTCAGGGCATTTTCGACGGCAAAGAAAGGTCGCGCTTGCGAGGTCTTGACGCTATAGAGGCCTGTCGTTTCGAACCATATCCAGGCCGCCAGGGCGGCATCTCAAGGGAAAAGAAACATGGCCAATGTGGTGGTCGTCGGCTCGCAATGGGGCGACGAAGGCAAGGGCAAGATCGTCGACTGGTTGTCGGAGCGCGCCGACGTGGTCGTGCGCTTCCAGGGCGGCCACAATGCCGGCCATACGCTGGTCGTCGACGGCAAGGTCTACAAACTGTCGCTGCTGCCGTCGGGCGTGGTGCGGCAAGGCAAGCTGTCGATCATCGGCAATGGCGTCGTCTTCGACCCGCACGCCTTTGTCGCGGAAGTGGCGAAACTCAAGGCGCAAGGCGTCGAGGTCACGCCGGACCGCCTGAAAATAGCCGAAAACACGGCGCTTATCCTGTCGCTGCACCGGGAGCTGGACGGATTCCGCGAGGACGCCGCCTCCAATTCCGGGACGAAAATTGGCACGACGCGTCGTGGCATCGGCCCAGCCTATGAAGACAAGGTGGGCCGGCGCGCGGTTCGGGTGATGGATCTGGCGGATTTGGAAACGCTGCCTCTCAAGGTCGACAGGCTGCTGACGCATCACAATGCGCTGCGTCGCGGGCTTGGCCATGGCGAAGTCACGCATGAGGCGATCATGACCGAGCTGACCTCGGTCGCCGATGAGATCCTGCCCTATATGGACCGCGTCTGGAAAATCCTCGACGACAAGCGCCGCGCCGGCGAACGCATCCTGTTCGAGGGCGCGCAAGGCACGCTGCTCGACATCGACCACGGCACCTATCCGTTCGTCACCTCGTCCAACACCGTTGCCGGCCAGGCAGCCGCCGGCTCGGGGGTGGGCCCCGGCGCCATCGGCTATGTCCTGGGCATCACCAAGGCCTATACGACGCGTGTCGGCGAAGGCCCGTTCCCGACCGAGCAGAAGAACGAGATCGGCGAATTTCTCGGTACGCGTGGCCACGAATTCGGCGTCGTCACCGGGCGCAAACGCCGTTGCGGCTGGTTCGACGCCGTGCTGGTGCGCCAGGCCGTCGCCGTCAACGGTATCAAGGGCATCGCCCTGACCAAACTCGACGTGCTCGACGGGCTGGATGAGATCAAGGTCTGCACCGGCTACCGTCTCGACGGCGAAACGATCGACTATCTGCCGGCCAGCCAGGGCGCGCAGGCGCGTGTCGAGCCGGTCTACGAGACGCTCGAAGGCTGGAAAGGCACCACAGCCGGCGCGCGCAGCTGGAACGACCTTCCGGCGCAGGCCGTCAAATATGTCCGTTACATCGAGGAGCTGATCGGGGCACCCGTCGCGCTCCTTTCCACCAGCCCGGAACGGGACGACACGATACTTGTGACCGATCCGTTTCAAGACTAGTTTTCTGAAGCCTTTCCGGGCATCGCGGCCGATTTGCGGGGGCCGGCGCGGAAACAAAATACAGGTCGACTGAAGCATGGCAGATTTCGTTGCTATTCTGAAAAAGGCGCTCGACAAGCACGGCGACGAAACGCCCGAAAAGCGTACGCGGATCTATGAAAGCGTTCGTACCATGCTGGCGAAGAAGCTTGCGGAGTATTCGCCGCCGCTGGCCGCCGAAGCCATAAGCACGCAGAAGCGATCCCTGGAAGATGCCATCTCGAGCGTCGAGCGCGACTATGCCAGGGCGGTGCCGGCATCCGATCCGCTGGCGGAGCTGGAGCACATCTTCTCCTCCATCGACCGCAACAAGAACCAGTCCAGTCATGTAAAGCCTTCCGCCACGCCTGCGCCGGCCTGGCAGCCGGCGAAACCCGTGCAGCCGGCGCCGACCGCCAGGACAGAGCCGAGCTGGCAGAGGCCCGCGCCGACACCGCCGTCGCCTGCGGCGCGTGCAGAAACCATCGACAAGCAAGCCGCGGAGCTGGACGCTGACGACGATAGCGCCGATGTCTTTGCCAATGACGAGCAGCCGGCGGCGGACACGTTCCAGCGCCTGCGCCCCGCCGAGCGCAGGCGCAGCTATGGCGGGTTGATCGCGGCTGTCGTCGCGCTTTTGGTGGTGGCCGGCGGTGGCTATGGCATCTGGCTGAACAAGGATGCCTTTGGCTCGATGCTGGGCCTCGGCGGCGACACCAAGACGGTCTCGACCGAACCGCTGGTAAAGCCGGCGCCGGCCAAGCCCGCGGCCGATGCACCCGCACCGGCTCCTGCCGGCGAGGGAACGAAGTTCACCCAGCGCCTGTCGCCCGAAGGCGGTGAGACCGATCCCGGTCCCGCGGCCGGTCAAAGCGGCATCGGCGAGGGCGAGTCCGTCGCCGCGCTGACCACACCGCCACCCCCGGCTCCAGCGCCACCTGCGGCTCCAGCGCCTGCGACCCCGCCGGCCGGCGACGCCGCAGCCACGGGCGCGCCCGCCACGCCGGCGCCCGACGCTTCCGCCACGCCACCGGCAACGCCGCGCGCCGATGGCGTCGCTCCGCCGGCCAACGGGGCTGCACCGGCTGATGCCGCCGCCACGCCGCCCGCGGCCGGCACGCCGCCCGCTGCGCCGGCGGCCGCCGCTCCCGCGCCGACCGTTGCGGTCGGCCAGAAGGCGATCTTCTACGAGGAACGCACCTCGACCGCGCAAGGTTCGGCCGAACCCGGCAGCATCGTCTGGTCGCTGGTGCAGGAATCGCCCGGCGGCGACCTGCCGCCCGAGCCGGCGATCCGCGCCGAGGCGACCATTCCCGGCAAGGACATCCAGCTGCGCATGACCATCCGCCGCAATACCGACCAGACGCTGCCGGCCAGCCACATCATCGAGATGATCTTCCTGACGCCCGAGGGCTTTGACGGCGGTGGCGTCGACAACATCCTGCGCGTCGCCATGAAGAGTTCGGAACAGGATGCCGGCAGCCCGCTGATCGGCATTCCGGCCAAGATCGCCGACGGCTTCTTTCTGGTGGCGCTCAACGACACCAAGGCCGACGAGGACGCCAATATGACCTTGCTTCGAGGCCAGGACTGGATCGACGTGCCGGTGGTCTACAAGACCGGACGCCGGGCGCTGCTGACCATGGAAAAGGGCATTCCGGGCGAGAAGGTGTTCGACGAGGCGCTGAAGGCCTGGCAGGCCAAGACGGCAGGTTGACGGGCGGCAGTAGCGGCTGCCTTCGCTCAGAAGCCCTGGAACAGCATGTCGAGGGCGGCGACGATGTCGTCGTGATGTCTAGAAAGGTTTCCCTCTGGCATCCGCAATTCGGACGCGCTGAAGGCCGACACAAACTGTGTGACCATCACAAGATCTTTGCCGTTTATAGCGAAGGTCGGGTTCAGGCGGCGGCCAGGAAGCGGGGCAATCTCGGGCGGCATCAAAGGAACGACCACCCTCGTGCTCAGCCCTTCAAGCATATCTGACTGCACGTCGAGAAGATAACCGTCGCTCTCGGTACTCCGATAGAAATCGTAACGCGCCATCAGAACGGCCGGTGTTTAGCCAATGGCAGTCCGTTCTTTCGGACATATTCGTTGGAGCTTTCGATGGCTTCCCAGTTTTCTTCTTGCCATCGACGCGTTTTCTCCGCCGCAATCGCTTTCGCGATCCCCGCTTCGGCAGCGCGGGAGATGTTGATGCCCAACGCTTTGGCGTCCTTGATCAACTGAGAGTCAATGGACGTGTTGACAGAGGTCCGCTGAGTTTTTGGCGACGATTGAAGCACGGAGATGCCTCCTTTCATGCGCACAATATACGCGCATAAAAGACCACAGGCAATGCTACCCCTCCATCTCCTCACGCAGCATTTCCAACTCCAGCCACTCTTCCTCGAGTGCGGCCAGCGTGGCGCGTTCCTTGTCGAGGGCGGCGATGGTCTTTTGGAACGAGGCCGGGTCGCGCTCGTAATAGGCGGGATCGGCAATGTTGTTTTCCAAACGCGAGATCGAGGCCATTACCGCCTCGATCTTCTTGGGCAAGGATTCCAGGGCGAATTTCTGCTTGAACGACAGTTTCTTCGACGGCCCTTTTGGCGCTGCCGGCTCGCTCTTGCCCGGCGCCGGCGCATCGCTGGCTTCGGCCTTGGCGCGCGCCTTGCGGTCGTCGAGCCGGGTGCCGCCGCGCTGCGCCAGCATGTCGGAATAGCCACCCGCATATTCGATCCAGCGGCCGCCTCCGTCCGGGGCGATGATGCTGGTGACGGTGCGGTCGAGGAAGTCGCGGTCGTGGCTGACCAGGATGACCGTGCCGGCAAAGCCGGCGACAAGTTCCTGCAACAGTTCCAGCGTCTCCATGTCGAGATCGTTGGTCGGCTCGTCGAGCACCAGAAGGTTGGCCGGCCGCGCCAGAACACGCGCCAGGAGCAGCCGCGCCCGTTCGCCGCCGGACAGCTCGCGCACCGGGGTGCGCGCCTGTTCCGGCTTGAACAGGAAATCCTTCATGTAGGACACGACATGGCGCTGCTCGCCATTGATGACGAGGTTTTCGCCGCGCCCGTCCGTGAGATACTGCGCCAGGGTCTCGGCCGGATCGACCGCCTCGCGCTTCTGGTCGAGCGTGGCGATTTCCAGATTGGTGCCGAGCCGCACCGAGCCGGCGTCGGGCTTCATCTCGCCGGTAAGCATCTTCAACAGCGTCGTCTTGCCGGCGCCGTTCGGCCCGACAAGGCCGACGCGATCGCCGCGCTGGATGCGGGTCGAGAAGCTTTTGACCACGGTGAGGTCGCCAAAGCTCTTTTCGATGTTCTTGGCCTCGATCACCAGCTTGCCGGATTCGGCGGCGTCGCTGGCCACCATGGTGGCCGAGCCCTCGGCGCCGCGATGGCCGCGAAAACGCTGGCGCATGGTCTGCAGTTCGCCGAGCCGGCGCATGTTGCGTTTGCGGCGAGCCGTCACGCCATAGCGCAGCCAATGCTCCTCGCGCACGATCTGGCGGCCCAGCTTGTGCTGTTCGCGCTCTTCCTCTTCCAGCACAAGGTCGCGCCATTCCTCGAAATGGCCAAAGCCCTTGTCGAGGCGGCGGGTCTGGCCACGGTCGAGCCAGACAGTGGCGCGCGAGACGCGTTCGAGGAAGCGTCGGTCGTGCGAGATGACGATCAGCGCCGAAGACGTCCGGACGAGCTCCTCTTCCAGCCATTCGATGACCGACAAATCGAGATGGTTGGTCGGCTCGTCAAGCAGCAGAATATCGGGTTCGGGCGCCATGACGCGGGCAAGTGCTGCGCGGCGCGCCTCGCCACCGGAGAGATCGTTGGGGTTCTCCGTGCCGGCGAGGCCGAGATGCTCCATCAGATATGTGGCGCGGTAGGGATCGTCGGCAGGCCCAAGCCCGGCCTCGACATAGGCACGCACATTGGCAAAGCCGTCCATGTCGGGCATTTGCGGGAGATAGCGCACCGTTGCCGAAGGCTGGCGGAAGACCTCGCCGTCTTGCGGCTCGATCAGACCGGCGGCAATCTTCAGGAGCGTCGACTTGCCGGAGCCGTTGCGGCCGACGAGCGCGATCTTGTCACCGGCGGACGCCGTCAGTTCGGCGCCATCGAGCAGCGGCGTGCCGCCAAAGGTCAGTCTTATGCCGTCGAGGTTGAGAAGGGGCGGGGCCATGTCAGCTTTCAGGCAAGGGGTAGGGGTGGGCGAGCAGCAGCGCGCGGCCATGGCCGAGCTCAATTTCGAGGCCGCCCCCGGTCTTGTTGGACTTGACCTCGTTCGAGATGGTCAGCGACGAGCCGAACACGACCTCGACATGGTCGAGCGGCCACTTCGCGCCGGACACGGTGAGGCCCGAAAGATCGGAAAAGCCGAGCACCGAAAACAGCGTTCCGTCGGCATAGTCGAAGCCGGCCTTGCCGGGCAGCAAAGGGGCGCCTTCCTGCGCTCCGCTGGTCAACAGCACTTTTGTGCCTGTCTCTGCCAGTTGAAGGCTGAGCGCCAGATGCAGGAAGGCGTGGTCGGCGCGCTTGCCGCCGAAAGCGCCGGCCAGCACCAGGCTGGTGGCGCCGCGTTCCAATGCCGCCGCGATCGCCAGTTCGCCATCGGTCTTGTCCTTTTCGGGAGGAAACACCTCCCGCGGCACGGCGGCGAGATCGGCAGGCAGGTCCGCCGGCACGGAATCGAAATCGCCGACCCACAGCTCCGGCATCAGGCCGATCAGGCGGGCATGACCGATGCCGGCGTCGGCGGCGATGACGCGCGTGCCCGCGACCTGGCGGTCGAGCCGCGGCGTGCGGACGAGATCGCCGCCAAGCAGGATGGTGAATGTGCTCATATCCGCTGGCCCTTACCAGCCCCGCCGACGAAACGGAAGGCCGAGCGGCACCGTCACTCTTTGTTGGAGCATGATCTTTTTCCGGAAACGGATTCCACTTTCCGGGATCATGCTCGGGCAAACTTCCGCTTGCGTGGCACCTTGGCCGAGCCTATGTGTCGAAACGCTCTAACGGGGTGCCGGACGCGATCTTCGCGGGCCGGCTGAGAGGCAGTCTCGCCAACCCGCTGAACCTGATCCGGTTTGTACCGGCGGAGGGATTAGACGCTTCGGACAGCCCGACGCCTCAATTCCTTTCAACACGAATGAAGGAGGCGCCGATGCGCATGTTTTTGTCCCGTCTTGTCCCAGCGCTGGGGCTTGCTGTTTCGCTACTGGCAAGCCCTGCGTCAGCGCAGGAAAAACTCACGATCTATACCTATGAGAGTTTCACTGCCGACTGGGGTCCGGGACCCCAGGTGAAGAAGGAATTCGAAGCCGAGTGCGGCTGCAGCGTCGACTTCGTCTCGGCGGCCGACGGCGTCGCGCTGCTCAACCGCGTCAAGCTCGAAGGTGCCTCGACCAAGGCAGATATCGTGCTTGGCCTCGACACCAACCTCACCGCGGAAGCCAAGGCTTCCGGCCTGTTTGTCCGACATGGCGCGGTGGCTGAAAACAACGTGCCGGGCGGCTGGAGCGACGACACTTTCGTGCCCTATGATTATGGTTATTTCGCCGTCGTCTACGACACCGAAAAGCTGAAGAGCCCGCCGAAGAGCCTGAAGGAACTGGTCGAGGGCGATGCCGCCGACAAGATCGTCATCCAGGATCCGAGGACGTCGACGCCGGGCCTCGGCCTGCTGCTGTGGGTCAAGTCGGTCTATGGCGACAAGGCGCCGGAAGCCTGGGCGAAACTCAGGGGCAAAGTGCTGACGGTGACGCCGGGCTGGAGCGAGGCCTACGGCCTGTTCACCAAGGGCGAGGCGCCGATGGTGCTTTCCTATACGACGTCGCCGGCCTACCACATGGTGGCCGAGAACACCGGGCGCTACCAGGCCGCCTCGTTCGAGGAGGGCGAGTATCTGCAGGTCGAGGTCGCGGGCATCACCACCACGGGCGCGAAGAACCCGCTGGCGGCGAAGTTCCTGGCCTTCATGACCGGGCCGAAATTCCAGGATGTCATTCCGGAGACCAACTGGATGTTCCCGGCCGGGAAAACCGACAAGCCGCTCAATCCGGCTTTTGATAGGCTGGTCAAGCCGGCGAAGACCTTGCTGTTCAGCCCGGAAGAGGTCGCGGCAAATCGCAAGGCCTGGGTGGATGAATGGCTGGCGGTGATGAGCAAGTAGATTTGGCTGTATAGTCAAAAGATGAGTGCTCTACGGCGCCCCCCTCTGTCCTGCCGGACATCTCCCCCACGAGGGGGGAGATTGGCCTTTACGTTGACTTTCGCCAATCTCCGAAGCTGCAGGAATGAGCGGAGCGCTAAAACCGCCAATCTCCCCCCTCGTGGGGGAGATGTCCGGCAGGACAGAGGGGGGCGCGAAGGAACGCGACGCCCGGTAAAGAGTGCAACGCTCTGACCCCCGCATCACGGCCGGCATTGTCGCGCTTGCGGCAATCGCGCTGCTGATCGGTGGCGCCTTCGCCGGCCTTATCCGCGAAGGCGCGCACGACCTTTCCGGCGCCGCGTCCGCCTTTGACCTCTATCTCCTGCGCGTTGTCCGCTTCACGCTCTGGCAGGCTGCGCTCTCGACTCTGCTTTCCGCCGTACCGGCGCTCTTCGTCGCCCGGTCGCTGTCGCGGCATCCGCGCTTCTTCGGACGCGGCTTCATCCTGCAGCTGTTCACTGTGCCCCTTGCCTTGCCGGCAATTGTCGGAGCGCTGGGCATACTGGCGCTCTATGGCCGCGCCGGTTATTTCGCCGCGATCGGTGGCCAGAGCTGGCCCGACATCTATGGGCTGTCGGGCATCCTCGTCGCCCACGTCTTCTTCAACCTGCCGCTGGCCACCCGGCTGTTCCTCGAAGCGCTGGGAACGGTGCCGGCCGATCAATGGCGGCTGGCGAGCCAGCTCGGCATGGGGGCGAGGCCAGCCTTCCGGCTGATCGAGTGGCCGGTGCTGCGCGCCGCGCTGCCGGGCGTCGCCGGGCTTGTCTTCATGCTTTGCATCACCTCCTTCACCATCGTGCTGATCCTCGGCGGCGGGCCGGCGGCGACGACGCTGGAAGTCGCCATCTATCAGGCGCTGCGTTTCGACTTCGATCCGGCGCGAGCGGTGACGCTGACGGTGCTGCAGATCGCGCTGACTTTTGCCGTCATGCTGGCGCTGACGCGGCTCGGCGCCAATGTGACCGGCGACGCCAATTTGCCTGTCGCGCCGCGCCGCTATCACTTGGCCGGCAAAGCAGAAACAGCGTTCAACGCCGTCCTGATCGTGCTCGCCTTGCTGTTCGTCGCCGGACCAATGGCGGCCACCGTCGCGTCCGGCCTCGGCGCCGATCTCGGCCGGCTGGCGGGCGAGAGTGCCGTGCGTCAGGCGACCCTGACCAGCGCCGGTCTCGCCCTCTCGGCGGCGCTACTTTCGGTGGCGCTGTCGCTGTCGCTGATCATGGCTCGGCGGGCACTGTCGCTGCGCCGCCGGTCCAGTGCCCGTTCATTGCTCGAACATGCCACCGACACCGGCGCCGGCTTCGTCCTCGTCGTGCCGCCCATCGTCATCGGCGCCGGCTGGTTTCTCCTGCTGCGCACGGTCAGCGATGTCTTTGCCATCGCGCCGGTCATGGTCGTCTCCGTCAATGCGGTGATGGCGATGCCCTTTGCCATCCGCGCGATGCGCCCGGCCTATGATGCGGCGAGCGAGCGCCACGAAAAGCTGTGCGCGCAGCTCGGCATTGCGGGCTGGAACCGGCTGCTTCTGGTCGACTGGCCATCGCTCCGGCGGCCGCTGGCCACCGGCTTTGGCTTCGCCATGGCACTGTCGCTCGGCGATCTCGGCGTCATCGCGCTGTTCGGCAGCGATTCGGTGCAGACCTTGCCCTATCTCCTGCTGGCGCGCATGGGCAGCTATCGCACGGCCGATGCTGCCGGGCTGGCTTTGCTGCTCGGGGCGGTCTGCCTTGCATTGGTGGTCGCGGCAGACTGGCTGGGACGGGGAGAGAGATCGTGACGTCCGCTGTGGAGAAAGGCACGACTGTCCGGCTGGACAAGGTCTCGTTCAGCTATGGCGAAACGTCATTCCTGTTCGATGTCGAATTCGATACATCGAAGATCACCGCCATCATGGGGGCAAGTGGTTCGGGCAAATCGACCTTGCTCAATCTGGTGGCTGGTTTCGAGACGCCGCAGTCCGGTCGTGTGCTGATCGGCGGCGCCGATTTCGGCGTCGAGCCGCCTTCGGTGCGGCCGGTGTCGATGGTGTTCCAGGAAAACAATCTGTTTGCTCATCTCTCGGTGGAGAAGAATGTCGGGCTCGGCCGCTCGCCATCGCTCAACCTGACCGAGGCCGATCGCGCCGCAATCGCCGAGGCGCTTGACCGCGTCGGCCTGGCCGGCAAGGAAAAGCGCCTGCCGCGCGAACTCTCCGGCGGCGAAAGGCAGCGCGTGGCGCTCGCCCGCGTTCTGGTGCGCGACCGGCCGGTGCTGCTGCTCGACGAGCCGTTCGCTTCGCTCGGGCCAGCACTGCGCGACGACATGCTCGACCTGGTGGCCGGCGTTCATGCCGAGCGGGCGATGACGGTGCTGTTCGTCACGCATCAGCCGGAAGACGCTCGCCGTATCGGCGAGCAGATGGTTTTTCTGGACAATGGCAGGGTTGCCGCGACGGGACCTGCCGCCGATTTTTTCGACGGCACTGGCCCTGAAGCGTTTCGGCGCTATATCGGCGCAAGTTCGGGCGGATCACGCGATATTGCCCGGAAGCGGACATAATTTACGACCAAACCGGCTACAGGTGATGTGGCGCTTGCTTGCCATGGTCCAGTCGATGTGGCTAGGTCCGCTTAGTACTGGTCCGGCACGAGCCGTGATTTGCCCCTACAGCGCCGCACCCGGCCGGATGCGTAAACGCTGTAGGTTTTTTGATGTGTGCAGGATTGCCAACGAAAACCGATTTTTCGCTGGCGCGGACCCCGGTCCAAATCATGCGCCGAGAGCTGAAGGAACGCCGTGCTGCCGACCGGCACTGACACTTTGAAACGCAGACCGCTGGTGCGCTTCCTCGCGCTGGCCGGCCTTGCCGTGGCGCTGGCCAGCTGCCAGATGTTCACGCCTCCCGAAGTGCAGGAATCCGGCTTCCAGCCTTCCGACAAGCCGATCACGGTCGACAATGTCGCCGCCAACAGCAAGCTTGCCGAACTGGCGAAGGCGCAACATCCGCGCATCCTTGCCACCTATGGCGGCGAATATTCCGATCCCAAGCTCGAGCGCATGGTGGCCAAGGTTGTCGGCAGCCTGACCGTGGTGTCGGCCAATCCGACCCAGACCTATCGCATCACCATCCTCAATTCGCCCAACGTCAACGCTTTCGCGCTGCCGGGCGGCTATCTCTACGTCACCCGCGGCCTGCTGGCGCTGGCCAATGATTCGGCCGAACTCGCCGCCGTCATCGCGCATGAGATGGGCCACGTCACCGCCAATCACGGCTTGCAGCGCCAGCAGCTCGAGGCCGAGGAAGGCCTGGCGACCAAGGTGGTCTCCGATGTGCTGGGCGACAGCCCGACCGCCAAGCAGGCATTGATCCGCGGCAAGCTGAGGCTGGCGCAGTTCTCGCGCAACCAGGAGCTGGAGGCAGACGCGATCGGCATCAAGTCGATCGGCGAGGCGGGTTACGATCCCTATGCCGCCGGGCGTTTCCTGCAGTCGATGTCGGCCTATACCGATTTCCGCTCGATCAGCGGCGCCACCGACGCCAGCCTCGACTTCCTGGCCACGCACCCCAACACGCCGCAGCGAATTGATCTGGCGCAGCGCCACGCCCGCCAGTTCGGCGCGCCGGGCATCGGCACCCGCGACCGCGATTCCTTCCTGGCCGGGATAGACGGCCTGCTCTATGGCGACACGCCGGAAGAGGGCTATGTGCGCGGCCAGACCTTCCTGCATCCGGGCCTCGGCGTTTCGTTCACGGTGCCCGACGGCTTCATCATCGACAATTCGGCGGCGGCAGTGACGGCGACCGGTCCCGGCGACATGGCGATCCGCTTCGACGGTGTGTCGATCGACAAGGATCGTGCGCTGACCGACTACATCAGAAGCGGCTGGGTGGCCGGTCTCGACGAGACCAGTGTGCGCCAGGAGACGATCGACGGCAACCAGGCGGCGACCGCGCACGCCGGCGCCGATGGCTGGCAGTTCGACATTGCGGTGATCCGCGCCGGCGGTCAGGTCTACCGGCTTTTGACAGCGGCCCCCTCGGCCAGCACGACACTCGATCCGGTGGCACGCTCGGTCAGCGGTTCGTTCCGCGTGCTCAGCCCCGCCGAGAAAGCGGCACTGAAGCCGCTGCATATCCGCGTCGTCACGGTACAGGCCGGGCAGACGATGGGCACACTTTCGGCGCAGATGGTCGGCGTCGACCGCAAGCTCGATCTGTTCCGCGTGCTCAACGCGATGTCGCCGGGCGCCTCGGTTTCGGCCGGCGACAAGGTCAAGATCGTCACGGACAGATAGCGCCGGTCTTCGTCAGAAACCCCAGCCTTCGTAGTGCTTTTTTCTGAGATAACTCAGGGCGGTACCCCTGTTCCTGGCAATCTCACGCTGCCATGAATTCCGGGTTCTGCTTGACCAGCGCGAGCTTGAGCTTTTCCATGGCGCGGGCCTCGATCTGGCGGACACGCTCCTTGGAAATGCCGAGCGTCTCGCCGAGCGCCTCAAGCGTCGCACCTTCGTCTGTCAGCCGACGCTCCTCGATGATCCTGAGTTCGCGGGCATTGAGCGCGCGGAGCGCCGTCTTCAGCCACATCAGGCGCCGTTCGACGTCGATGGTGTCGCCGGCGACCTCGTCAGGCAATGGATCGTCCGAAATCAGGAAGTCCATCCGCTCGGTGGTACCGGCCTCATCGGCGAGCGGTGCGTTGAGCGAAGAGTCAGGTGCTGAAAGCCTGGAATCCATCTTCTCGACATCGGCCTCGGAGACGCCGAGGGCTACCGAGACTTCGCGGTAGAGCGTGGCGTTGGAGATCGGCTCGGCGCCATTGGCAAGACGGGCGCGCAGGCGCCGCAGGTTGAAGAACAGCGCCTTTTGCGCCGAAGAGGTGCCGCCGCGAACGATCGACCAGTTGCGCAGGATATAGTCCTGCATCGAAGCGCGGATCCACCATGTCGCATAGGTCGAGAAGCGCACCTCGCGCTCCGGCTCGAAACGCGCGGCTGCTTCCAGCAGCCCGACATGGCCCTCTTGGACCAGATCTCCGAGCGGCAGGCCGTAATGTCGGAACTTCGAAGCCATGGAGATGACCAGCCGCATATGGGCGACGGTGATCTGATGCAGCGCCTGCTGATCCTGGTCCTCCTTCCAGCGCAAGGCGAGAACATGTTCCTCATCGCGCTCGAGGTAGGGGGCTTTCATTGCCGTGCGGACCATGGTCCGTCCTGCCGTGTCTTCGATCATGCCGCGCTCCTGCTCCCGGACATTTTCGGACGGCCTGGCGGCCGTTATCTCTGTTTGACGCAATTCCGAAGGAAACCGCTTTCCCACTTTCCTGGAATTGCTTCGGGCCTAGCGCAGCCAAGGGTTCTTGAAATGGAAACGCGGCGCCCTACAACAAGCCATGAACGTGCCATACCGGGGATTGGTTCCGCCGCCGAGGGCGGTTGTTTTGTGCGGTCCGACAGGGCGCATCGACACCGCAGATCGGGACTATTGGCACCGATCGGAGCTGCTTTGAGAATCTGATTTCTGGATCGCCGTTTTTTTGAAATCTGGTTCCTTATTTTGCTGCGCTGTATCTGTCAGTTTCCGGCTCTCACAAGCGCCGGACACCGGCCAAGGACGGGATCACATAGAAATGAAATGGCTCAATTCGCTCATCATCGCCGGAACGCTGCAGGTTCTGGCTGTTACATCAGGCCACGCCGGCGCCAATCTCGACCAGATCAAGCAGGCCGGCACACTCAAGGTCGGCACCGAAGGCACCTATGCGCCCTTCACCTATCATGATGCTTCCGGCGCGCTGGTCGGCTTCGACGTCGAGATCGCCAAGGCGATCGGCGACAAGCTCGGCGTCAAGGTCGAGTTCCTCGAAGGCAAATGGGACGGGCTGATCGCCGGCCTCGACGCCAACCGCTACGACGCCGTGATCAACGAGGTCGGCATCACCGACGCGCGCAAGGCCAAGTACGATTTCTCCGATCCTTACATCGCCTCCAAGGCCGTGCTGATCGTGCGCGGCGACAACACCGACATCAAGACCTTCGCCGACCTCAAGGGCAAGAAGTCGGCACAGTCGTTGACATCGAATTTCGGCAAGCTCGCCGAGACCAACGGCGCCGAACTTGTCGGCACCGACGGCTTCGACCAGTCGATCCAGCTGCTGCTCACCGGCCGCGCCGACGCCACCATCAATGACAGCCTGTCTTTCCTCGACTTCAAGAAGCACAAGCCGGACGCCAATGTGAAGATCGCCGCGCAGGAAGAGAACGCCGACTATTCCGGCGTCATCGTGCGCAAGGGTGATCCGGAGCTGGTCGCGGCGATCAACAAGGCGCTGGCCGACATCAAGGCCGACGGCACCTACAAGAAGATCGCCGATACCTATTTCGGCCAGGATGTCTCGCAGTAAAGACCATCTCCCGGCGGTTTGCCGGCAATGACAAATAGCGGCGGGCCGTCTTTGACGGCTCGCCGTTATTCGCATGATATGAGAAGCACACAATCGCACTGCCGTCACCGCGGCGGTCTGTGAGGGAGGAGCCGTTCGTGCCGCACTGGCTACACCTGATGCTGGACTCGTTGCCGACACTGCTGTGGGCGGCGTTGATCTTCACCGTACCGCTGACATTGCTATCGTTCGCACTCGGCCTGTTCGTCGGCCTGGTTGTCGCCCTGGTGCGGCTGTTCGGCCCCAAGCCTCTGGTTGCCGTGGTCCGCTTCTATGTCTGGATCTTTCGCGGCACGCCGCTTCTGGTGCAGCTGTTCCTGATCTTTTACGGCCTGCCTTCGGTCGGCATATTGCTGGATGCTTTTCCGGCGGCGCTGATTGGCTTCACCCTCAACATAGGCGCCTACAGTTCGGAAATTATCCGCGCCGTGATCGGCTCGGTGCCGAAGGGCCAGTGGGAAGCGGCCTATTCGATCGGCATGACCTGGAGCCAGGCGATGCGGCGCACCATCCTGCCGCAAGCCGGCCGCGTCGCCGTGCCGCCGCTGTCCAACACCTTCATCTCGCTGGTCAAGGATACGTCGCTGGCCGCCGCCATCACCGTGCCGGAGATGTTCCAGGCGGCGCAGCGCATCGTCGCCACCACCTATGAACCGCTGATCCTCTATGTCGAGGCGGCGATCCTTTATCTGGCGATGAGCTCGGTGCTTTCGGCCTTGCAGACGCGGCTGGAGGAGCGGCTCAACCGCTATGGCGGCTTCCTGGAGGCGCGCTCATGATCGGCCTCACCGATATCGAAAAGCGCTTCGGCGACAATCTGGTGCTGAAGGGCGTGACGGTCACCATTGCCGAAGGCAGCGTCACCGCGCTTGTCGGTCCCTCCGGCGGTGGCAAGAGCACTCTGCTGCGCTGCATCAACCTGTTGGAGATCCCGACCTCGGGCATGGTGCGCATCGGCGACGAGACGCTGGAATTCCGTCCCGGCATCAAGATCCCCAGCCGCGACATCCAGCGCCTGCGGCTGCAGACCGGCATGGTGTTCCAGAACTTCCAGCTGTTCCCGCATCGCACCGCGATCGAGAACGTCATGGAAGGCCTGGTGACGGTGCTCAAATGGCCGACGGCAAAGGCGCGCGAGCGGGCACTGGCGCTGCTCGAGAAGGTCGGCATGGCGCACAAGGCGGACGATTGGCCGGCAACGCTGTCGGGCGGCCAGCAGCAGCGTGTGGCCATCGCCCGCGCCCTGGCGCCGTCGCCCAAGGTTCTGCTTTGCGACGAGCCGACCTCGGCGCTCGATCCGGAACTGGCGCAGGAAGTGGTCGACGTGCTCGGAAAACTCGCCAGCGAAGGCACCACCATGGTGATGGCCACGCACGACCTTCGCCTTGCCTCCAAGATCGCGCAGGAGGTGGTGTTCCTCGATGCTGGTGTCGTCGTCGAGAAGGGGCCGTCCACCGTGGTGTTCAGCAATCCGGAGCGGGAACGGACCAAGCGTTTTATTGCGACGCTGAAGCAGGAGGCGGAGAAGGAAGCCGGCGGCTGAGCCTTCTACGTTCCCCTTGTGGGGAGGTCGGACGGAAGGTCCGGGTGCGGTCTGGTGTCGTCCCCATCCTCGCTGCTTCGCAGCGACCCTGCCTGGGCGAGCCACGGGTCTCGCCCGTCCTTGGAACCCCACAAGGGGGTAAAAACAAAAACCCGGCACAAGGCCGGGTTTTTCATGATTTCGACGGTGAAAGCGATCAGGCAGCTTCTTCCTGCTCGGCTTCCTCATTGTCGGCCTTGGCGCCGCGCTTCGGGCCCTTGTTGAGGTTGACCTCGATCAGGCGCACGGCTTCGGTTTCCGACATGCGGTTGACTGCCGCGATCTCGCGCGCCATGCGGTCGAGTGCCGCCTCATAGAGCTGACGCTCGGAATAGGACTGTTCCGGCTGGTTGTCGGCACGGTAGAGGTCGCGCACGACTTCCGAGATCGAGATCAGGTCGCCCGAATTGATCTTGGCATCATATTCCTGCGCACGGCGCGACCACATGGTGCGCTTGACGCGGGCGCGGCCCTGCACGACCTTCAGCGCGCGCTCGACATAATCCTCTTCCGACAGCTTGCGCATGCCGATGGAGGTCGCCTTGGCGACCGGAACCTTCAGGCGCATCTTGTCCTTCTGGAAGTCGATGACGAACAGTTCCAGCTTGTGGCCCGCAACTTCCTGCTCGTCGATCGAGACGATCTGGCCGACGCCGTGTGCCGGATAGACGATGTACTCGCCGGTCTTGAAACCGTGGCGTGCCGAGGTGGACTTCTTCTGCGGGGTGATCGTTGCCATTACGCCCTGAACTCCTTGTTGTGGCACCGGCGGCCTGCCGGTCCGAACGCATGCGACCGGGGACACCGATCGTTAGCCGCACAACAGATGAACCCATCGGAAAAAGCCGGGACCGGCAAACCGCATACATAGCGACTGCCTGGCCCAGATCGCTCTGGTCCGATTGGGGATTTCACCTTTCAGTGATTTGGGGCGCTTGCGCCATAAATCGACGTTGTGTCACCGGCATGTTTCAACTGGTGTAGCACAAAAAGTCGGAAGAATCAAGGTTTTGCTGCAAACGCGAAGGTCGAGCGCCATCGCCGCCTGTCAAGGCAGTTAATGTATGATGCGCGTTACGCAGCGTTATGACGATCCAATAGGCCGCACTTTTTTGCTTTGCGCATCACCCTTTCCGAAATCGATTCCGATTCCAGCGTCATGTGCTCAGTCGCCTTCGCCTGGCTCGGCGGAGAAATATTTCTCGAACTTGCCGGCTTCGCCGTCGAAGCTCTTGGCATCTGCCGGAGGCTCCTTCTTGGCGGTGATGTTGGGCCATTTCTCGGCGTATTCGGTGTTGACCTGCAGCCATTTGTCGAGGCCCGGCTCGGTGTCGGGCTTGATTGCATCGGCCGGGCATTCCGGTTCGCAGACGCCGCAGTCGATGCACTCGTCGGGATGTATGACAAGCATGTTCTCGCCCTCGTAGAAGCAGTCGACCGGACAGACCTCGATGCAGTCCATGTACTTGCATTTGATGCAGTTGTCGGTCACGACATAGGTCATTGGTCGGCTCCGGGACGTCCCGTTCTTGCTAGAGCGACGTGCGTCCAATTGGACGCACAAAGTACGCTCTGACACTTTGAATCTGCGCATCGTGCCTTCCGAAAAATCGATTTCCGATTTTCGGGCCGATGCGGCGGCTTTTTTGGTGAGGTAACGCCTTTGCCTGCCGCTTGCAAGGGCAGCCATTGCAGGCGGGGCCCGCGTGTCCGGAATGAAATTCCAGACCGCCGGCATGGCGCAGACGGCCAAGGCTTCAGTCTTCGCCGAACAGCCGGTCGGTTTGCCTGCGCTCTTTCTTGGTCGGCCGGCCGCTGCCGGCGTCGCGCAGCGCCGGAATGGCATCGGCAACAGCCTCGCCTTTCGGCGCCGGCGGCGGGGACATGTCCTCGTAGAGCGTGCGCGCTTCCTCGGCCGGACCGCGCCGCACGCCGGTGCCAAGCACCTTCCAAATGAAAATGCGGCGCTCGTGCGTAATGGTCAAAACGTCGCCAGGCTTGACCAGATCGGAGGCCTGCGCTGCTTTGTCGCTGTTGATGCGGACGCGTCCGGCGACAACCAGCTTGGCCGCCAGCGAGCGCGATTTTATCGCGCGCGAAAAGAACAGCCACTTGTCGATGCGCTGACGACCTTCAGCAACCATCGCAGCGAACCTGGGGCTTATTTCTTCAGCTGGTCGCGCAATGCGGCGAGCTTGGCGAAGGGCGAGTCCGGATCGAAGCGCGCAGGGCGTTCCTCGCGTGGCTTGGCTTGGAAAGCCGGCTTGGCGCCTTGCGGTCCGCCTTTGCCTTCCGGCCTGCCGCCTTTCCAGTCAGGCCGGCCCTCGCGCGGACGCTCGCCTTGCGGCTTGCCGTCGCGGCGCTGTTCGCCCTCGGCCTGCGGCTTGGGCTTGAACTTCGAACGGTCGAAGCGTGGCTTGGCGGCACCGTCGCGCTGGTCGCGCCGGCCCTGATAGGCCGGCCGTTCGCCCGGTGCCGGCTGTCCGCCGGCAGCGTCGGCCGGCGCATCGGCGCGGCCAGCCTGGCCGTTACGCGGGCGATTGTCCCGGCCTTGACGATGGCGCGGGCGCTGCTCGAAACGACCCTGCCGCCACAGCAAGATGGGCTTTGGCGCTTCGGCCTCGGGGACAGGCTCAGCGCTTCCACCCTCCCCCTCGTGGGGAGGGTCGGCGCGCAGCGCCGGGGTGGGGGCAGCGCCGGCGTCGGCGGTTGCGCCTGCATCGGCTACGCGGTCTGCACTATCGGTTTCGTCAGCGCTGTCACCCCCACCCGCGTCGCTTCGCGCCGCGACCTCCCCCATCGAGGGGGAGGTAAGGGCGTCGGCGTTTTCGGCGACGGTGGCGTCGGCGCTTTCGGGGACGGTGTCGTCAGCTTCTGCAACAGCCGGAGCTTCTTCCGTGATTTCTATGGGGGCTTCGACTTGGGGAGCTTCGACCTGTTCTTCCGCGACGGGCTCTGCCGTTGCTTCCGCGATGGCTGGAGCTTCGGCGGTGGCTTCAACGGCCGCAGTTGGCTCCGAACCCTCGGGAGGCGCGCCCGGCTGAGCGTCCGCAGCAACAGCCTCCGCTGCGGCTTCGGCGACGGGCTGCTCAGCCGCAGGCTCAGCGGCGGCAACCGCATCCGGCTCCGATCCAACGGCCGGCGCTTCAGCGACGGCTTCGCTTGCAGCGGCTTCCGTCGCCTTGGCCTGTTCAGCTTTTGCAGCCGCGTCCGCAGCCAGCTTGGCGGCAGCCGCTTCCCGCGCCGCGTTGTCCTGTGCTTCCAGCCGCGCCTTGACCTCTGCCGGCGGCTTCGGCTCGGCGCGATAGCCGAGACCTTTCAGGATCTCTTCCATGTCGTCGGCGGTGGCGCCGAGGATGGACATCATCGGCGGCGTCACCATGAAGGACTGGCCGTCATAGGCGCCGTCCGGGCGCTGTCCCAGACCGGGCCTCCAGTTGGTCGCAGGCCGGATCAGGTCGGCCAGCCGTTCCAGAATGTCGATGCGCACGGCGCGGCGGCCGAGATTACGGTAGCCGGCGAGCTTGTAGAAGCTCTTGTCGAAAGCCGGATCGATGACCACCGAGGTGCGGCCGGAGGCCAGCGCGTGCACGACGTCGCCAAAGCCGGGCTTGTCCTTGCCGTCGTTCTTCAGCGCCCACAAAAGCGTGATCAGTCCGGCGGGCGCCGGCTTGATCAGCGCCGGCACGAAGACGTGGTAGGCGCCGAAGCGCACACCGAGCCGGCGCAAGGCGGCGCGACCCTCCTGGTCGAGCGACTTCATTTCCTCGGCGATGTCGCGGCGGTTGATGAGGCCGAAATGCTCGACGAGCTGGAAGGCGATGCCACGGCCGATGCCGGCGATCTGCTCGGCATTCTTCAAGTCGACCAGCGGCTTCAGCAAGGATTCGATCTGGAAATTGACGAAGCGCTCGGCGCGCGCGGCGACCTTGTCGCGGGCGGGACCGGTCAACTGCTCGTCGGCCAAAAGCACCAGGCGCGGCTTCAGCGCGTCCTCGCCGGCAACCAGCGTGCCGATCGGCGCGCCGATCCAGCGCAGCGTGCCGTCGGAGCCAAGCGCAAGGTCGCCATTGGCGCAGGCGCCGAAGCGTTCGGCACGTGCCTCGAACTCGGCGGCCAGCGCTTTTTGCGCTGCCGTGCGCACGGCCTTGGCGTCTTCGCCGCCGGCGCTCTGGTCGGCGGTGAAACGGAACCCTTGCAACTCGCCGACATGATGGCCTTCGACAAGGACGGTTCCGGTAGGACTGATTTCGGCTTCAGGCATTGTATTTTCTCTAAGGCGCCGCATGAGGACGGAAGTCCTGCGGTCTACAAACCGTTTCGTCAACCGCTCATGCAGCGCATCCGACAATCTGTCTTCGATTTCGCGCGTCTTTTCCCGCCAGTGTGCCTGATCGGCCAGCCAGCCCGGCCGGTTGGACACGAATGTCCAGGTGCGGATCTGCGCAATGCGGTGCGACAGCGTGTCGATGTCCCCCTCGGTCGTATCGGCGCGGCGCACCTGCTCGGCCATGTAGTTCTCGTCGACATGGCCGTGTTTGGCGAGGTCGGTGTAGATAGAAGCGATCAGGTCGGAGTGCTGGGCCGGCGCGATCTTGCGGTAGTCCGGCAACGCGCAGGCTTCCCACAGCAGCGCGACGCGCTTGGCATTGGTAGCCAGCGCGCGGATGTCCTCGTCGCGGGAGAGATGTTCGAGCGCCTGCGCATCGACCGCCGGCAGCGCGCGCGTCAGGCCTTCGACCGGCGCGTTGGCCTCGATCGAGCGCTTCAGCGCGTCGAGGCTGGCGAAGTCGAAATGCGCGGTGCGCCATTGCAGCACCTTCACCGGATCGAACTCGTGCCCCTCGATGCGCTTGACCAGTTCCTCGTCCAGCGGATCGACCTGGCCGGTGACGCCGAAGGTGCCGTCGCGCAGATGCCGGCCGGCGCGGCCGGCGATCTGGCCGAGCTCGGCCGCCGTCAGGTTGCGGTACTGGTAGCCGTCGAATTTGCGGTTCTGGGCGAAGGCGACATGATCGAGATCAAGGTTGAGCCCCATGCCGATGGCGTCGGTGGCGACGAGATAGTCGACGTCCCCTGCCTGGAACATTGCCACCTGGGCATTGCGGGTGCGGGGCGACAGCGCGCCTAGCACGACCGCCGCTCCTCCTTGCTGGCGGCGGATCAGCTCAGCGATGGCATAGACCTCGTCGGCGGAGAAAGCGACGATCGCCGTACGCCGCGGCAGGCGGGTCAATTTCTTCGAACCGGCATAGGCCAGGTGCGACAGGCGAGGGCGCGTCACCACCGAGACGCCTCTCAGCAGCTTTTGCAGGATGCCATGCATGGTGGCCGCGCCGAGCAGCAGCGTTTCCTGGCGCCCGCGCAGGTGCAGGATTCGGTCGGTGAAGATATGGCCGCGCTCGAGGTCGCCGGCGAGCTGCACCTCGTCGATGGCGACGAAGGCAACGTCGGTCTCGCGCGGCATGGCTTCGACGGTGCAGACCGAATATTTCGCGCCGGGCGGCTGGATTTTTTCCTCGCCGGTGATGAGCGCCACCTTGTGGGCGCCGACCTTTTCGCAGACGCGGGCATAGACCTCGCGCGCCAGAAGGCGGAGCGGCAGGCCGATAATGCCGCTCTCATGCGCCACCATGCGCTCGATGGCGAGATGGGTCTTGCCGGTGTTGGTCGGACCCAGCACGGCAGTCACGTCGCGGCCCGACAGGATCAGCGGCTCGGTGTGTTTCGGCTGGATGTTCATCGGCCTGGAGATGAGGCTTTCTGCATCGTGTTGTCGGGAGCGCGCCTCGCGTGGCGCGTATGACAGGCGACACATAGGGATTTCAGGCGCGAAGCGAAAGCGGAATGTTCCGGCCGGCAGTCCCACGGTTCGTCTTTGAGGTCAGGATTCGCTCCCAATTAACAGTTGGAACGAGTCTGGAACGAATCGGCGACGAATCAGTGACTCCGGCAGATTCAGCTTTTGTTCACGGCTACATGTGGATTTTGCGAGCCTGAGTCTCACCATATGCTGAATCGCGGAAACTGGCCCGATTCCTGCAAGGGGACCATTGGCGTTAACCTTTGCCGGCGGGGCATCGTCGTGATCCGATACGCCTCGGCCAACATTATGAAATTGTTGAATTTTCTTAATCGGCCTTAACCATTTGACGGTGGTTTCCGGCCTTGGTCGTTAACGTTCCGCTCAAAGCCCGAACGAATCGGTGACGAATCAGCGATCGCGGGATTTTCCTGGTTTGTTCACCCCAACATGTTGTGTTGTCCACAGCTTGTCCATCGAGAATTCACAGCTTGCGAACCGGGTTTTGCACAGGGCGCCTAAAAATCGTTAATCTTTGCGTGCCGGAACGGGTCAATGTCTCGCGCGCAGCCTGGGGAACACCGCCGGCCGGCGATGAAAACGGGCCATAAGCCGGCCCGTCTTACCGGGCGAAATGCGGTCGTTCAGACGAAGTACTGGCCGCCATTGGCTGTGATGGTCGAACCGGTGATGAAGCCGGCGTCTTCGGAAGCGAGGAAGACGACGCAACGCGCGATCTCTTCCGGTTCGCCGAGGCGGCCGACCGGGATCTGCGGAATGATGCGTTCATTCAGCACCTTCTCGTCGATCGCCTTGACCATCTCGGTGGCGATGTAGCCGGGGCAGATGACATTGACGGTGATGCCCGCGCGCGCGCCCTCCTGCGCCAGCGCCTTCGAGAAGCCGATGTCGCCGGCCTTTGCGGCGGAATAGTTGACCTGGCCGGCCTGGCCTTTCTGGCCGTTGATGGAGGAGATGGTGATGACGCGGCCGAATTTGCGGTCGCGCATGCCGCCCCACAGCGGATGCGTCATGTTGAAGACCCCAGACAGATTGGTGTCGATGACTTCCTTCCACTGCTCGCGCGTCAGCTTGTGGAACATGGCGTCGCGGGTAATGCCGGCATTGTTGACCAGCACCGAGACCGGGCCGAGATCGGCCTCGACCTGTTTGATTCCGGCGGCACAGGCGTCGTAGTCGGCGACCGACCATTTGTAGGCCTTGATGCCGGTTTGTGCGCTGAACTTCCCCGCTGCCTCGTCATTGCCGGCATAGTTGGCTGCAACGGTGTAACCGGCATTCTTCAGGCCGATCGATATGGCGGCGCCGATGCCGCGCGATCCACCGGTGACGAGCGCTACTTTGGTCATTGAAAGTTCTTCCTCCCTTTGGTCGGAAGAAGGGAATAGGGAGTAGGGAGTAGCGAGTAGCGATCGATATCCCGCCGCGCTGCTCCTTCTTCCCCATTCACTACTCCCTATTCACTACTCACTTCTCTTTCACAGCGCTTCCACGCACAGAGCGACGCCCATGCCGCCGCCGATGCACAGCGTGGCAAGGCCCTTCTTGGCGCCGCGGCGGCGCATCTCGAAAACCAGCGTGTTGAAGACGCGGGCGCCCGACGCGCCGATCGGATGGCCGATGGCGATGGCGCCGCCATTGACGTTGACGATCGACGTATCCCAGCCCATGCCCTTGTTGACGGCGCAGGCCTGCGCGGCGAAGGCTTCATTGGCCTCGACAAGGTCGAGGTCCTTGACCGACCAGCCGGCCTTCTCGAGCGCCCGCTTCGAGGCGGGAATAGGTCCGGTGCCCATGATCGCCGGATCGACGCCGGCCGTCGCCCATGAGGCGATGCGCACCAGCGGGGTGATGCCGCGCCTTGTGGCTTCAGCCTCGCTCATCAGCAGCGCGCCGGCGGCGCCGTCATTGATGCCCGACGCGTTGGCGGCGGTCACGGTGCCGTCCTTGTCGAAAGCCGGCTTCAGCTTGGACATGGCGTCGATGGTGGCGCCGTGGCGGATGTACTCGTCCTGGTCGACGACAGTGTCGCCCTTCCTGCCCTTGATCGTGAAGGCGACGATCTCGTCCTTGAACTTGCCGGCCTTCTGCGCGGCCTCGGCCTTGTTTTGCGAGGCCAGCGCAAACTGGTCCTGGTCGTCGCGGGTGATCTGGAACTGGCGGGCGACGTTCTCGGCGGTGTTGCCCATGTGGTAGCCGTTGAAGGCGTCCCACAACCCGTCCTTGATCATGGTGTCGATCATCTTGTAGTCGCCCATCTTGACGCCGGCGCGCAGGTGCTCGGCGTGCGGCGACAGCGACATCGATTCCTGGCCGCCGGCGATGATCACCGTGGCGTCGCCGGCGGCGATCTGCTGCATGCCGAGCGCGATGGCGCGCAGGCCCGAGCCGCAAACCTGGTTGAGGCCCCAGGCGGTCGTCTCCTTGGGCAGGCCGGCATTGATCGACGCCTGGCGGGCGGGGTTCTGGCCCTGCGCGGCGGTCAGCACCTGGCCGAGAATGACCTCGTCGACTTCGCCCGGCTCGACGCCGGCGCGCGCCAAAAGCTCCCTGATGACGACGGCGCCAAGTTCATGCGCCGGGGTGGCGGCGAAGGCGCCGTTGAAAGAGCCGACAGCCGTGCGTGCGGCGCTGGCAACGACGATTGAATTGGAAGCGGACATTTTTCTCTCCAGACTTCGAGGTGTCGTGTTCTTGGGGGCTTGTTGGGACTTTTCTTGCCCGTTCCACACCCCAAGTCAAACCGGAAATGGGCATGCCGGCCAAGCGCCGCAAGCAGGGCGTGAGCGGCCGGCGGGATCGCCCAACCTTTGCTGCGCAGCATAATTAGCCCGCCATGCAGCAATAAATGATGCCGCACTGCACAAAGCGCTTGGAATTATAGAGCTTTTGCGCATATCCTTAAAAATGGCGCAATCGTTACCGGCGGCTTACTCAGGCGCGCCGGTGTCCCGGGAGGATGCTGATGGCCGCGAAAGACGACCCTATCATTATCAAGAAATATGCCAATCGCCGGCTCTACAACACCGGCACCAGCACCTATGTCACGCTCGAGGATCTGGCCGAGATGGTCAAGAAGGGCGAGGAGTTCACCGTCCAGGACGCCAAGACCGGTGACGACATTACCCATCCGGTGCTGACGCAGATCATCTTCGAACTGGAGAACAAGGATGGGCAGAACATGCTGCCGATCCCGTTCCTGCGCCAGCTGATCGCTTTCTATGGCGACCAGATGCAGCAGATCGTGCCGAGCTTCCTCGAACAGTCGATGATGGCCTTCTCCAAGGAACAGGAGCGGTTCCGCGAGCAGATGAAGGGCGCGATCGGCAAGTCGCCGCTGGATGTGATGAAGATCGCCACGCCGATCAAGGCGCTGGAAGAGCAGACACGCCGCAACATGGAAATGTTCCAGAACGCGATGCGCCTGTTCACGCCCTTCCCGACCGCCGCCACAAATGCTGCGGCCGCGGCTGCACCCGAGCCGGCCCGCAAGGACGTCGCGGAAAAGAGCGGCGACGACCTTCAGGAACTGAAGCAACAGATCGCGGCCATGCAGCGCAAGCTTGACACCATGTCGTAAGCGACCGCCGCATGGTCGACCGCCCTCAGTTTGGTGAGGCGGCTTTTACGGGTCGATTTTCAGCTGCCACGGTTCCCAGATATCGTCGGGCTGGCCGTCGAGCGAGCGGTAGAAGGCTTTGGCCGGCGAGTTGGATTTCAGCACCGTCCATTTGATGGCGGAGGCGCCAATGCTCAAAGCGTGTTGGCGAAGCTGTTCAACAAGCGCATGGCCGACCCCCATCCCGCGCGTCGCTTCAGTGACGTAGAGTTCCTTCAGCCAGACAACCGGCTTCAGGTCGTAGGTCCAGGGGATGAGGTAGTGGACGGCGATGCCGACGATCACGCCCTCTCGCTCCGCCACCAACACGCCGAACCGGGGCGATGGTCCCAGCCCGTGCTCGAGGAGGTTCGCTTCGGTGACGCGAAGCTTGTCGTCATAACCCTCGAAGACAGCTAGCGCCCGCATGAGGGCGAGCACCGCACCGACATCCTGGCGCTCGAATGGACGAATTCTAACCATGGCCTTCTGCATGCTTGCCCAGTCTTCAAGGCCGACCATTTCGCGTGGCCTCACGCGTGCAAGACACCGGGCTCCTTGCCTGAAGCGAAAGGAAGGTCCTCGTCCTGCCAACCGGTTATGCCGCCGATCATGATCTTCACGGGACGACCGAGGCTGGCCAGCTTGAAGGCCGCCTGATCCGCGCCATTGCAATGCGGTCCCGCGCAATAGACGACGAACAGCGTCTTTTCGGGCCATTGCACCATCCGCTCGGCCGATATTTCGCGGTGCGGCAGATGCAGCGCGCCCGGCACATGGCGGCTTCCATAGGCTTCCGGCGACCCGACCACATGCAGGAGAACAAAGTCCGGCTCCCCGGCACGCAGTGCGGCGGCGACGTCGGAACAGTCGGTCTCGACGGAAAGCCGGCGCAGAAAATGGTCGCGGGCGATATCCGGCGATGCCGCCGGAATGTCTGTCACGTGGCTCATCCTCGTATCTCCATTGCTGATGCGACGGAGAGATAAGACAGGAAGCAGGGCGATTGCAGCTGGCAGCTTTGCCATATATCGTCAAGATCATGCCATCCTCTGCCAATCCGCGCCCTGCCAACTCTCTTGTCGTTGCCGTTGCCTATGACGGGCTGTGCACGTTCGAGTTTGGCGTGGCGGTTGAGATCTTCGCCTTGCCCCGGCCGGAAATGGGTGAGGATTGGTACCGTTTTGCCGTTGCCGGAATCGATGGCGGTGAAATGCGCGCGCTGGGCGGCGTGCGTATTGTTGCCGACGGCGGGATCGATCTGATCGGCCAGGCCGGCACGGTGATCGTACCGGGATGGCGCGGAACGGAGGCTCCGGTGCCGCCGGCGCTGATCGAGGCGCTGCGGAAGGCGAGCGAGCGCGGCGCTCGCATTCTTTCGATCTGTTCGGGCGTGTTCGTGCTTGCGGCGGCCGGCCTGCTTGCGGGCAAAAGAGCGACGACGCACTGGCGCTACAGCGAGAAGCTGACGGAGATGTACCCCGACATCACCGTGATTCCGGACGTTTTGTACATCGATGAGGGCAATGTGCTGACATCGGCAGGCAGTGCCGCAGGCATCGACCTCTGCCTGCATCTGGTGCGGCGCGACTTCGGCACCAAGGCTGCAAACATGGTGGCGCGGCGTCTGGTGGTGCCGCCGCATCGCGATGGCGGCCAGGCGCAGTATGTCGAAAGTTCCGTTCCCGAGCCACATGAGCGCAGCCGGCTTGGACCGTTGATCGACAGGATGCGCGCCGATATTGCCGCCGACTATCCCGTCGCCATCTTGGCCGAGCTTGCCGGTATGAGCGAGCGGACGTTCCTGCGCCGGTTCGCGACCGCAACCGGCGTCACGCCGGCGCGCTGGCTGCTGTCGGAACGGCTTTCGCGGGCGCGCACGCTGCTGGAAGACACCGCCATGCCGATCGAACGGATTGCCGAGACTGCCGGCTTTGGCGCGGCAGGCACGCTGCGGCATCATTTTCGTCAGCAGTTCGCCACGACGCCCGTCGCGTACCGTGCGCGGTTCGGGAACACGGCCAGGTCGGCTTAAGTCACGCGTCCCTCATAGCGGCCACGCGGCCTGATGATGCTGCCGCTAATGATCTGTTCGACCATATGCGCGGCCCAGCCGACACTGCGTCCGAGCGCAAACAGCTGGAACGGTGCATCGCGCGGCAAGCCAAGGCCGCGCGTCAGAGCGGCCAAGGCGAAGTCGATGTTGGGCTGGGCACCGACCGCCGCCATGGCGGCTTTTTGCAGCTGTTGCAGCGTCTCGTCGACAGGGATGACTTCCAGAAGTGCGGTGGCACGGGGATCGCCGTCGGGATAGAGCGGATGGCCGAACGCCGGCAAGGGCCGATCATGGCCGAGCCAGCGCCGGATCGCCGCATCCGCGCCGTGGGCTGCTGCATCTTCAGCCAGTTGCATCACCGCTTCGCCGGCGCCACCGTGGCGCGGGCCGGACAGCGTTGCCAGGCCGGCCAGCAGGCATGCGGCAGGCGAGGCGCCTGTGGACGCTGCGACGCGGGCGGCGAAGGTCGATGCGTTGAGTTCATGATCGGCGAGCAGGACGAGGGCGCAGCGGATCGCTTCCGCGCCGGCATCATCCACCGACCAGCCCTGCGCCAGGCGCTTATGGACGGGCGCTGTGCCGGCTTCAGCGCCCAGCGACTGCGCCAGCGCTCCGACTGTGCGCGCGGCCTCGGTGCACAGCGAGGCGGCGCTGCGTCCTAGCGAAGGCCGCCCGTGGCCGGCAAGCATGGCAAGCTGCGCAAAGGCCGAGGCGCGGCCGACTGGATGAGGCGCTTCAGATGACGGAGCTTTGAAAGCCACCGGTTCAGGCGAGGCCCAGAGCACAGCAGCGGTTTCCTCCAGCGTCGCCGCTTTGGAGAGCGCAACGGCGTCTTGCCCTCGGTAGATGAGGCGCCCGTGCACAACGGTCGAAATTGCTGTTGCGATCGAGGGTTCGCCCCAGGCGATCGCGCTCTCGGCGATGGCCGAGGGACTGCGGCCGCGTGCCCGGCGGGTCGCCAATGCCGCGATGTCGTCGGCGCGGTACTGGCTGCGGCGCGGGTCGCTCTCATCCGGCCGCATGCCGATGCGGCCACGGCTGACATAGGCGTAGAGCGTCTGTGACCGGACCTTGAGCCTTTCCAGCGCCTCTTCCCGCGACAGCCATTCGGACATTTTTAGCCCATACATTGATTATATTGATCAAGATTGATCGACGCGCAGCCTAACCCTTATCTCCCATGCAGAAAAGCTGCAAGGAGATGAGATATGGCGAACGGGCTCGATGATGTGGTGGCGGCGGAGACCGTGCTCTCCGATGTCGATGGCCTTGGCGGCCGCCTGACGATCCGCGGTCATTCGCTGCCGGAATTGGCGGGACGCTGGCTCTATGCGCAAGTGGTTCGCCTGTTGCTCGACGGCTTCTTCGACGGCCTTCCCGGCGATGCCGAACTGGCAGCGAGGCTGGGCAAGGCTCGCGTCGAGGTGTTCGAGCGGCTTGCGCCCTCGCTGCCGCTGCTCGCACCGCTTGAGATCTATAGCGCCATGCGCGCCGGCATGGCGCTGCTGCCGGATGGCGAGACACCGACGGACGCCTTGCGGCTGATCGCGGCGCCCGCTGTGCTGACGCCGGCTCTGCTGCGCCTGGCGCGTGGCGAGCAGCCGATCGCACCTGACGCGAAGGCCGATCATGCCGCCGACATGCTGAGGATGCTCGAGGGATCCGTCCCGTCGCCGGCGCTGGCAAGGGCACTCGACACCTATCTGGTCACCGTCTGCGATCACGGCCTCAACGCCTCGACCTTCGCCACCCGCGTCGTCGCATCGACGCTGGCAGGGCTGACATCGTCGGTGCTGGCCGGGCTCGGCGCGCTCAAGGGGCCGCTGCACGGCGGCGCGCCCGGCCCGGTGATCGAGATGCTCGATGCAATCCAGGCGCATGGCGACGCGGCCGGTTGGCTGCGCGAGAAGGTCGCGCATGGCGAGCGCATCATGGGTTTCGGCCATCGCATCTACCGCGTGCGCGATCCGCGCGCCGATGTGCTGAAGGGGGTGGTGCGGCAGCTCGGCAGCGAGGGCGAGACCGGCCGCCGGCTGGCCTTCGCCGAACAGGTCGAGCACACGGCGCTCGAGGTGTTGCGGACCGCCAAGCCGCAGCACTCGTTGCAGACCAATGTCGAGTTCTACACAGCGCTTGTGCTTGAGGCGGCTGGCTTTCCACCACAGGCGTTCAGCAATGTCTTTGCCGCCGGACGTGTCGCCGGCTGGATCGCGCATGCGCGCGAACAGCAGACCACGGGGCGGCTGATCCGGCCGCAGTCGCGCTATATCGGGCCGGTGCCGAAGCTTGTTGCCTGAGGCTCCAAGGACAGATTTTTGCGAAGAGGACCCCCACCCTAGCCTGCCGGGGCGAGCCACGGGTCTCGCCCGTCCTTCGGACCCCACAAGGGGGAGGGAAGCTGCCGCGCGCCATCCCTTTATGACGAAACGTCGGCGATTTGTTGCGATCGGCGCCTACCAAGTCTCCTCCCCCTTGTGGGGGAGGGATTAAGGGTGGGGGTATTCGTAGGGCGAAGACCTCGGCGGTGAGACGCCATTCTCTCATGACCAAAATTTCGTGTGATCACGCGACCGTGTTCGTGTTCTGCCTTGGTCATCCCTTATATGCTGCACTGCAATATAAGTCCGCTGACGTCGAACCCGCCCGATTTCCGGGAATGAGGCAGCAGCGACCAAACCGAACAGGAACGCCATGACCAAAAACGGCAAGGCGGAGGAAACGAAAAAGATCAACATTGCGCTGCAGGGAGGCGGCTCGCACGGGGCTTTCTCCTGGGGCGTACTCGACCGGCTGCTGGAGGATGGCAGGCTCGACATTTCAGCCGTGTCCGGCACCAGCGCCGGCGCCATGAATGCGGTGGCGCTGGCCGATGGGTTTGTGCGCGCCGGCGTCGAGGGTGCACGGCAAAAGCTCGACGATTTCTGGCGCGCGGTGGCGGCCAAGGGCCGCTTCAGCCCGGTGCAGCGCATGCCGTGGGACGTCGCCTGGGGCAACTGGTCGATCGAGAACACGCCCGGCTATTTCTTCTTCGACACCATGTCGCGAGTGTTTTCGCCCTATGTCGCCAATCCGCTGGGCTTGAACCCGCTGCGCGACGTGGTCGAGCAGGAGATCGATTTCAAAAATGTTCACGCCTGCAAGTCAATGGAGCTGTTCATTTCGGCGACCAATGTCGAGACCGGCCAGCTGCGCGTCTTTTCCGATGGCGAGATCGACCTCGACACGGTGATGGCCTCGGCCTGCCTGCCGCAATTGTTCCGCGCCGTCGAGATCAAGGGCGTGCCCTATTGGGATGGCGGCTATGGCGGCAATCCGGCGCTGTTTCCGTTCTTCAAGACGGCGGCGACGGAGGATGTGCTGCTGGTGCAGATCAATCCGGTGGTGCGCGAGGGCACGCCGAAAAGCGCCAACGAAATCCAGAACCGCATCGACGAGATCACCTTCAATGCCGGGCTGCTGAACGAATTCCGCTCGATCGCCTTCGTCAAGGAGCTGATCGCCGCCGGCCGGCTGCCGCCTGGCGAATACCGCGACATCCGCATGCACCGCATCGATGCCGACGAAGCGTTCAAGGATCTGTCGGCGTCATCCAAGGTCAACGCCGAATGGGCTTTTTTGACCTATTTGCGCGACCTTGGCCGCATAGCGGCGAGCGACTGGCTGGAGGAGAATTACGACGCCGTCGGCAAGCGGCCGACGCTCGATCTTTCCGGCGAACTCGATGACGGCTTCAAACCGGTGCGCGGGCCGGCACCGGGACGGCGGGTGAAGGAATTTCTCGCCGCCCGCAAGAAGCCGGAGGCGGAACGCCGGCGGGCCTGAGTCCGCCCGGATCGATCAAGACGATCAGCGAAGTGTTCGGAAAATCGGAGTAGCGCCGATGACTTTCCGTCCCGGAACAATCGTTGCGTGTGACGGTATACAAAATCATACTGACGCCTGCTGCCATTCACTCAGTGGCTACGCAGGTGGCGCCCACATTTGAGCGTCAAAAACTAGTGCGGGCACAGGGGGGTGTCAGTGCTCAAAACGCCTTGAAAACAAAGCGCCTCCAACATCCGTATGGTTCGGAGAGTGTGGTTCCGCCGCCTGACGGGGCGCCGATAAAACCGTTTTTCGTTGGCCACACTACATCGCCTGGCACAATGTTCCTGCAACTTTTCGACTGTATTGCGATGCAACTTTGATGTAGAAGCGCGGCTTCGCCGTTCACGGCAAATTGAACACGGCCTGGCGCGCACCCATATCGGCGACGCGCCCGAGTTGGAAGACACGGTAGCTGTTAGACGACGGACTCCTGTTGGATAACGACTTGGCCGAACCCCGCAGTGGAAAAACAATGATGCCGAAGATCAGGTTTCACAAGCTTGCCGCTATTGTCGTGCTCATCGGCTTCGCCGCCTGGATGGGAACAGGCGCGTTCTCGTCCGTCGGCAGCGCCGCTGTCGAAGGTGCTGGCAAGGCAGGCGATCAGGCCAAGCCGGGCGATCAGGCCAAGGCACCGGATGCAACCAAGACCGCCGAGGCCGAACCGAAGGCGCCGCTGCGCACCGTCGCGGTGGTGACGCCGCCGCGCAAGACCTATGCCCGCGCCATCCGCATTTCCGGGCTGACCGAGGCCGACAAGCGCGCCGTGCTGGCGACGCGTGTCGCCGGCGTCATCGAAAAGCTGCCGGTCAAGCAGGGCGATCACGTCAAGACCGGCGATCTGGTGCTGATGCTTGCGGCGGAAGAAAAGATCTCGATGGTCGACAATGCCAAGCAGCTCGTCGTGCAGCGCCAGGCTGAACTCGACGCATCGCTGCGGCTCATGAAGACCGGCAATCTGCCCAAGCTACAGCTCGACACGGCGCGTTCGAACCTGACCGCTGCGCAGTCGCAGCTGGAAACGGCGCAGGCCGAGCTCGACCGCAATCTGGTCAAGGCGCCCTTCGACGGCGTCATCGACCGGGTGCCGGTGGAGCTCGGCAGTTCCGTCATGCAGGGCGGCGAGGTGGCAACCATCCTCAAGCTCGATCCGGTGATTGCGCGCGGCGAAGTCAGCGAACGCGACCTCGGCTATCTCAAGCTCGGCGACAAGGCCACTGTCCGGCTGGTCAGCGGCCAGACCGTCGAAGGCACGGTGCGCTACATCAGCCGCGACGCCTCGTCGGCCACCCGAACCTTCCGCGTCGAGATCGCCGTGCCCAATGCCGATGGCTCCGTGCCGGCGGGCATGACGGCCGAGATTTCGCTCAGCGCGCAGCCGACCGATGCCGTCATGTTGCCGCGCTCCGTGGTGACGCTGGGCGACAAGGGCGATCTCGGCATCCGTGCCGTCAACAAGGACAACAAGGTGGTGTTCTTCCCGATCGACCTCGTTGACGACTCGCCGAAGGGCCTCGTGCTTGGCGGCATTCCCGCCGATGCCCGCGTCATCGTCGCCGGCCAGGAGCTCGTCAAGGAAGGCGACGTCGTCAATCCGGTCGAGGCCGACCAGGCGACCATCCAGAAACTGTTGGGCGAAGCGACAACGCAGTAGCGCCGGGTGGCCCCGGACGGGCAACCGGCCGCAATGCGGCTCCTGAAATCTTGAGAACAGGCCATGGATATCGTCAAACTCGCGATCAACAATGCCCGGCTGACCATTGCGGTGCTGGTCTTCCTGCTGCTGGCGGGCTGGGTCGCCTATCAGTCGACACCGAAGGAAGCGGAACCCGACGTTCCGATTCCGATGATGTATGTCAGCCTGATCTATCAGGGCATTTCGCCTGAGGATTCCGAGCGCCTTCTGCTGCGGCCGATGGAAAGCAAGCTGAAGAGCCTCAAGGGCCTCAAGGAAATGCGCTCGGCCGCCTTCCAGGGCGGCGGCTATGTGCTGGTCGAGTTCCAGCCGCAGACCAATCTGGCGACAGCACTTCAGGACACGCGCTCCAAGGTGCAGGACGGCAAGGCCGACCTGCCGCAGGCGGCCGAAGAACCC
The DNA here is from genome assembly GCF_040321695.1 of Mesorhizobium sp. M0292. Classification (NCBI taxonomy): domain Bacteria; kingdom Pseudomonadati; phylum Pseudomonadota; class Alphaproteobacteria; order Hyphomicrobiales; family Phyllobacteriaceae; genus Mesorhizobium; species Mesorhizobium sp. M0292. Next base: position 95,901 of record NZ_JAMYSB010000010.1, on the reverse strand, counting down.
GTCGTCACCGAAGTCAACATCTCCGAATTCCCCGTGCTGGTGGTGACGTTGTCGGGCGAATTGCCCGAGCGCGTGCTGACGGCTGCCGCGCGCGAATTGCGCGACCGCATCGAGGAAGTTCCCGGCGTTCTCGAAGGCTCGCTGCAGGGCGCGCGCGACGATCTTGTCGAGGTCGTCATCGACCCGATGAAGCTGTCGTCCTACGGGCTGCAGCTCGACCAGCTGATCGGCGCCGTCGGCGCTTCCAACAGCCTGGTCGCCGCCGGCAACATCGAGGGTTCGGAAGGCAAATACGCGGTCAAGGTGCCGTCGCTGATCGAGACACCCGAGGATGTCGCGTCCTTGCCGGTGGTCGCCGGCCCCAATGCCGTCGTGCAGGCGAAGGACATCGCCACGGTGCGTTCGACCTTCGCCGACGCCGAGACCATCACCCGCCTCAACGGCAAGCCGGCCATCGCCATCGAAGTCAAGAAGCGCATCGGCGCCAATCTGATCGACACGCTGGCCAAGGTGCGGGAAGTGTCCGACGCCTACGTCAAGACCATGCCGGAAGGCATGAACATCACCTACACGCAGGACAAGTCGGTCTTCGTCAACCAGCTGTTGGGCGATCTGCAGAACCACGTGATGATCGCCGTCATCCTGGTGTTCATCGTCATCCTCTATGCGCTGTCGGGCCGCGCCTCGCTGCTGATCGGGCTTGCCATTCCGTCATCGTTCCTGATCGGCATCCTGCTCTTGGCGATGATGGGCTACACCATCAACATGATCGTGCTGTTCAGCCTTATCCTGGCGGTCGGCATGCTGGTCGACGACGCCATCATCGTCACCGAATTCGCCGAGCGGCGCATGGGCGAAGGCATGCCGAAGGCGGAAGCCTTCACGCTGGCCGCCAAGCGCATGGCCGGCCCCGTCATCGCCGCGACGATGACGCGCATCGCGGCGTTTTCGCCGCTGCTGTTCTGGCCCGGCATCATCGGCGACTTCATGAAATACATGCCGATCACGCTGATCGTCACGCTGTCGGCCTCGATGCTTTATGCGCTGGTGTTCGCGCCGACGCTGGGCGCGCTCTTCGCCAAGGCGCCGGAGCATCACGAGGAACACAATCACGACGGCTGGTACATGGCGCTGGTCAAGCAGGCGGTGCGCTTCCCCATCACCGTGCTGGTGCTCACCGCCGTGCTGCTCACCGGCGTCGGCTTCGCCTATTCGAAATATGGCGCGGGCGTCGAGTTCTTCCCCAGCGTCGAGCCCGATTATGGCCTGCTCTATGTGCACGCCCGCGGCAATCTCTCGCTGGCCGAAATGGATACGGCAACCAGGATCGCCGAGAACCGGCTGCTCGGCTGGCCTGGCGTCAAATCGGTCTACACCCGCGTCGGCAAGACGCAGGGCGGCGGACAGGACGTGCCGGAGGACGTCGTCGGCGTCATCCAGTATGAGTTCATCGACTGGCGCGAGCGCAAATCGGCGAACAATATCCTGGATGAGCTGCGCACCGTCATGGCCGGCATTCCCGGCGTCGATGTCGAGGTGCGCGTGCCGGAGGCCGGTCCTCCCACGGGCAAGGCGGTGCAGCTGCGGCTTTCGGCCATCGATCCCAAGGGGCTCGACGACCAGGCCCGCGACGTTGCGGCGCGCATTGCCAAGGTGCCCGGTGTCATCGACGTATCCGACGGCCTGCCGCCGCCCGGCGTGGACTGGGCGCTCGAGGTCGACCGCGCCAAGGCGGCGCAGTACGGCATCAGCCCGACCGCCGTCGGCACCGTGGTGCAATTGGTGACCAATGGGTTGAAGCTGTCCGAGTACCGGCCGGCCGGCGCCGACGATGCCGTCGATATCCGCCTGCGCCTGCCCGAAGACCGGCGCACGCTATCGACGCTCGACGAGCTCCGGGTGCAGACCGCGCAAGGCTCGGTGCCGATCTCGAACTTCGTCGTGCGCAAGCCGGAGCCGACCGTCGGCATCCTCAACCGCATCGACGGCGCCCGCACAGTGGTCGTCCAGGCCAACGTCGCCGCCGGTAACCAGGTTGCGGCGGTGCAGGCGGAGGTGACCAAGGCGGTCACCGACATGAAGCTCGACAGCGGCATACGCTGGAAGCTGGCGGGGTCGAACGAGGACAGCGCCGAAGCCAGCGCCTTCCTCGGCAAGGCCTTCGGCGCGGCGATCTTCCTGATCTTCCTGGTGCTGCTGATGCAGTTCAACAAGTTCACCAGCGTGCTTCTGGTGCTGTCCTGCGTGGTCATGGCGACGATCGGTGTGTTCCTGGGGCTGCTGCTGACCGGCGAAGCCTTCGGCATCGTCATGTCGGGCATCGGCGTCATCGCGCTGGCCGGCGTGGTGGTGAACAACAACATCGTCTTGATCGACACCTATGACCGGCTGCGCGAAGAGGGCTGGGACAAGATGGAGGCGGTGCTGCAGACCTGCCGCGAACGTGCCCGTCCGGTGGTGCTGACGGCGGTCTCGGCCATCCTTGGCGTGCTGCCAATCGCCTTTGGCCTCGGCCTTGAAATCTTCCATCACGAGACGACGATCAACGCGCCGTCGACGCAATGGTGGATTTCGCTGTCCTCGGCCATCGTCTTCGGCCTGTCCTTCGCCACGCTGCTGACGCTGGTGGTGACGCCGTCCATGCTGATGATCTTCACGCGCAGCAAGAACAGCCGCTTCTACGCGTTCTTCCGCCGGCTGTTCGGCCGCGACAAGAAACGGGATGCACCCGTGGGGCCCAGCCCGCTCGACGAACCGGCAATCGCCTTCCCGAAAGCCGCGGAATAGCTGCATTCGACCAGTCGGACAAAAGGCCGCCCGGAACAACCGGGCGGCCTTTTGCATTGTCCCCTCGTATCCGACCAGCAAGGCGAGGGACTCTTAATGACCGTCAGCACCATCCTCATCATTGTCTTGATCCTGATCCTGATCGGCGCCGTCCCGGCCTGGCCGCATTCGCGCTCCTGGGGCTATGGCCCCTCGGGCATCGTCGGCCTTGTGCTGGTGGTGCTGCTGATCCTGGTGCTGATGGGCAGGGTTTGATCGGAGCCTGAGATATCGGAGATTAGCGTTTCCTCGCCCCACGAAGTGCCGGCAATAGGCATACGGCGGTGCCAGCCCCCACTCCGACCGCTTCGCGGCCACCTCTCCCCCATGTCGATGGGGGAGAGGAAATGCCAAGCTTTTCAAGGCAGCGACCTCGGCGATTAGCATTTCCTCTCCCCCACGAATGTGGGGGTAGAGGTGGCTGGGCGAAGCCGAGACGGAGTGGGGGAGCTCCCAATGCGATTGGCCCGAAATCGAGATGACGAGCACACGCTGTGCCCCCTTGGCCACCCCGCACCCTTGCGTATACGCTGCCGGCACGACAATCAGCGAGGGAGCCATCAAGGTGAACACCGCCAGCCCGCCCAGGCCGCTCGCCGAGATCGCCAGCTATCACGCCCACATCTACTATGACGGGCAAGCCGAACGGCAGCAGGCCGAATGGCTGCGTCTGCGCATCGGCGAACGCTTCCGCGTGCGACTGGGCAACTGGCGCGACGAGCCGGTCGGCCCGCACGAGCAGGCCATGTACCAGGTCTCCTTCGCCACCGAGATCTTCGCATCGCTGGTTCCCTGGCTGATGCTGAACCATGGCGGCCTCAGCATCCTCATCCACCCCAACACCACCAACCCCAAGCGCGACCATCTGGTCGATCCGATCTGGATCGGGCGGCCGCTGGGGGTTCATGGCGAGGTGCTGGGTGAAGAGGATGAAGCGGAAGAGGCGCTGGAGGTGAACACGGAGCCGACGCTGGGGGCGTAGGGAGGCGTTCTGCAAAGTAGAGACTTGGCCTTGGAGACGCGTTCGCCAGTAGCCTAGCTCAGGCATGCATGACAGGCCGCTTTGCGCCTCAAGCCGTATCCTATGCCTTCATCATTGCTTCGTCGAAGGTGCCGAACCAGCGCGGGGCCGTTGGAGCGATGGACCATCAATTGTTGGCAAGGGAGAGTTCTCCTTGGTCGCCGGTACGCCGAGGCGGGGTCGCCGAATAGGCAAAGATTGCAATAGAGGAGGCAGCCGGCACTCGTTCCCGCAGGGTCGGGCGCGCCCGTTCGTACGGAGCAACTGGCGCTCCGCACGAGGGACAGGGCAACTCACTGGTGACTGGGTGCGTGCCTGACGAAGCTCTTCGTTTCGGCTGAGATAAATGCTCTCACTTACGGAACATCGCAGGTTCGTCGAAGTTGGAAAGCTACGGAGGACGTGCACATGAACAGTGTCATCTATCTTATCGGCCTTATCGTTGTCGTGCTCGCGGTCCTCTCCTTCCTCGGTTTTCACTAGGTGGCCTCATGCAGCATGAGAACGATCAGGGCGGACAGCCCACCGATTTCGACAAGGCGAAAAGCGACGTCTCCGACAGACTTCGCCAGGAAAATGAGCGTGCCAGCGAGTTGCTTCACGACGCGCGGGACGAGGTGACCCGTAAGGCTGGCGACTATGCATCTGAAGCCACGCAGGTCATCTCCGACAAGGCGGAGGAGGCGCAGCGCGACATCGGATCGAGCTTGGCGGCGTTGGGTGGTGCACTGCGAGCGGCCAGCGATCACCTTGCCAGCAACGATGAAAGGAACGCATCGAAATTCGCTTTGGATGCTGCCAGTGGCCTTGAGCGGCTTTCATCGTCCTTGAAACAGAAGCCCTTTAGCCAAGTCCTTGATGACGTGCAGTCCTTCGGCCGGCAAAATCCCGGTGTCCTGCTTGCGGGATCGGTGTTGGCCGGATTGGCTCTCGGGCGGTTCATCAAGGCTTCTCCGTCGGCAAGGCCCGATTCTGAGGCCGCTCCGGGAGGCCTCAGATCACACACCGATCAGCCACAGGGTTGGTCCGCTGATCGTCCACAAGATTTTGGCGTGGTCGGCGATGATGGCGCCACGCAGATCGCGGAGCAGGACAGATGAATAACCAGGACAATCCCAGCCTTGCCGGGCTAGTCACCGATTTGGCCCAGAATGTCACCACTCTGGTGCAAACCGAGGCGAGGCTGTTTCGGGCCGAGCTCTCTGAAAAGCTTACCAAAGCCGGAGCAGGTGCCGCGGAAGTGCTGGGCGGCGCGATTTGCCTGCTCGCCGCGCTCTTGGTGTTGCTGCAGGCGCTCATTATCGCACTGACGCGGGCAGGGCTTGGCGCGGGGTGGTCTTCCCTGCTGGTCGGTGTGGTCGTGGCGGTCCTCGGCGTCATCCTGCTGCGGACCGGGACGGCCAGCATGGCGCCTTCGGAACTTACCCCCGACCGGACCCAGGGACAGCTCAAGCGCGACGCGAGCGCGATTAAGGAACAGGTGAGATGAACGAGAAATCCGCAGCCGAACTTGAACGCGAGGCCGAGGCGGCTCGCGCTCGGGTGATGGAGACCGCCGAATCCATTCGAGGCAAGATGACGCCTGGACAATTGCTGGATGAGTTCACCGGGCTGTTCTCGGGAGGGGAGAGCGCGGCCATGCTCAGCAATCTCAGAACGCAGGTCCGAGACAATCCTTTGCCGGTCACCATGGTGGGCGCAGGTCTGGCCTGGCTGATGTTCGGCAGCGGTACCTCAAACACCACCCAACGTTCGGATGACTACCGATTGCCTTCAGCGCCGGGACAACATGATGTAGCAGGGGAGCGCGGCGGCTTGGGCGGCACGCTCTCCGATGCCGCGGAATCGCTCTCCTCGAGCGCTGCCAGCGCCGGCGACACCATATCGAGCACCGCAAGAGCCGCTGCGGCGAGTCTGACGGGAAGCGCTGCCAATGCAAGCTCGACGACTGGGGACATGGCGGCGAAAGCCAGCCGCTCCGCGCAAGATCTGTTGGAGGATCAACCCTTGGCCGTAGCGGCCGTCGGTCTCGCCATCGGCGCCGCTATAGGTGCAATGCTGCCCCATACCGCAACGGAGGACGAGCAACTAGGCGCCTATGGCGACAAGCTTCGCGATTCCGCCGAAACTTTGCTCGACAGGGGCCTCGATGAGGCCAAGCAGGTCGCCGCCGACGCCTATGAGACCATCAAGCAGGAAGCTGGCCGGCAAGATATGGAAGCAGACACGATAGCCGATCAGCTCGGCGAGATCGTGAAGTCCACAGCAGACAAGACCGAGCATGCCGTGCGCGAACGAATTTCCGATACGTCTCAGCGCCAAACCTAGCTTGATGATCCTGGATCAACGATAGCCGGCCTCTCCAGAAAGGGGCCGGTGTTGTCCGTCAAACGGTGACCCGCTCGAGTCACTTCAGAGCCGTGTGCGGACTGATGTCCCTTGCCGATAGTAATCCAGCGGATCAGGTTCTCTGGATTGTTGGCCAACCCGCCGCCGATAAGACGCGGTCAGCAAAACTGGCATCTAGGCGAGGACCGACATTGCACTTGAAGTTCGCAGACCGAGGATGCCGGTCCGCTCTGGGACGTAGGGCGACACCCCACTTCACCCCCCAGCCAGCCGCGGCAGCAGAAAAATCTCCGCCCCCGGCGGCAGTTCCTTCGACCACGTATCGCGATAGATCGTCCCGTCGATGGCCACCGCGATGCCCTTCTCGATCCAGGGCTCGATGCCGGGATACTGTTCAGCCAGTTTCCTGAACAGCTCCCTTATGTCCTTGGCCTCGACCTCGACCTTGCTCTGGCCGCCGGCGAGCTGGCCCAGCGCGCCCCAGAGCGTCACTTCGACCATCTAGTGAAGGACCGTCATTAGACCCTGCCGTGAACCGTTAATCGCCCCATCAGCCTCCCCGTTCCGCCTCGATCGCGGCGAGAACCCTTGGCGGCGACATCGGGATGTGGGTCATGCGCACGCCGGCGGCGTTGGAGACGGCGTTGGCGATCGCCGCCAGCGGCGGGACGATCGAGGTTTCGCCGACGCCGCGCACGCCATAGGGGTGGTTGGGGTTGGGTATCTCGAGGATCTGCGTGTCGATCATCGGCAGGTCCGAGCAGACCGGGATGCGGTAGTCGAGGAAGCCGGCGTTCTGGAGACGCCCGTCCTTGCCGTAGATATACTCCTCGTTGAGCGCCCAGCCGATGCCTTGCGCCGCACCGCCCTGGTACTGGCCCTCGACATAGGTCGGGTGCACCGCCTTGCCGGCATCCTGGATCACCGTGTAGCGGATCACCCTGGTCGAGCCGGTATCGGGGTCGACCTCGATGTCGCATATATGGGTGGCGAAGGAGACGCCTGCGCCGTCGGCGACGAGTTCGCTGTGGCCGGCGATCGGCCCGCCGGTCTTGCCGGAAGCGGCGGCGATCTCCTTCAGCGACAGGGCTGCAAGATTGCCGTACTTCTCGCCCTTGGCGATGGCGTGGCCGTTTTCCCAGACCACGTCGTCGACGGGGATGTCCCACGTCTGGGCGGCGCGCTCACGCAGGATCTTGATCGCGTTGCGGGCGGCCGAGATGGTCGCCATCGAGGACGAGAAGGTGCCGCGGCTGCCGTCGGTCATGTCGTTGTAGCCGAGCGAGGACGTGTCGGCGACCACCGCCTTGAGCTGGGCATAGTCGATGCCCAGCTCCTCCGCCGCCACCAGCGACAGCGACGCGCGCGAACCACCGACATCCACCGTGCCGACGGCCAGCGACACCGAGCCGTCCATGCCGATGTTCAGGTCCACGCAGGTCTGGCCACCGAAGTTGAACCAGAAGCCGCAGGCCATGCCGCGGCCCTGGTTCTTGCCCAGCGGGGCCTTCATGTGCGGATGGTGCTTGGCCGCCTCCAGCGTCGGGCCGATGCCGATCGGGCCGTAGACCGGACCGTAGGAGGAGCGGGTGCCTTCCTGCGCGGCGTTCTTGATGCGGAACTCGACCGGGTCCATGCCGAGCTCCTTGGCCAACTCGTCGACTGCACTTTCCACCGCGAACGCCGCCATAGGAGCGGATGGCGCGCGATAGGCCGCGGTCTTCGGCCGGTTGACCAGCACTTCGAAGCCGACCGTCTGGACGTTGTCGAGCTTGTAGCAGGCGAAGGCTGTCATGGCGCCGATCTCGGCCCAGGCGCCGGCATAGGGGCCGCTGGTGTAGCGCAGTGTCGCTTCGGCGGCGGTGATGGTGCCGTCCTTGCGGGCGCCGATCTTGACGTCGATCGAGGTGGCGCTGGTCGGACCCGAGGCGCGGAACACCTCGTCGCGAGTCATGACGAGCTTCACCGGCCGACCGGCCTTGCGCGACAGCGCCAGCGCCACCGGTTCGGCCCAGACGTGGGTCTTGCCGCCGAAGCCGCCGCCGATTTCAGACGAGGTGACGCGCAGCTTGGAGGCTTCCAGCCCGAGCAGTTGCGCGCAATGCTGGCGGTAGACGAAATGGCCCTGCGTGCAGACCCATAGGTCGGCGGTGCCGTCGGACGAGACGCTCGCCACGCAGGCATGCGGCTCGATATAGCCCTGGTGCGTCTGCTCGGTCTTGAAGGAGCGCTCGACGATGACATCGGCGTGGCCAAAGCCTTGATGGACATCGCCATGGCCAAACTGGCTGCGCTTGGTGACGTTGGACGGCTTTGCCGGCTTTTCCTCGAGACCCTCGGTGAAGATCGTGTCGTTGATCAACGGCGCGGTGTGCTTCATCGCCTCGTCGACATCGGTGACATGCGGCAACAGCTCGTACTCGACCTCGATCAGCTTCAGCGCCTGCCTTGCCGTGCGGGCATCGACGGCCGCGACCGCGGCCACCGCGTGGCCGTCATAGAGCGCCTTGCCGCGCGCCATGCAATTGTCGAGGACGTCATACATGGCGGCATCGCCATCGGTGAGGTCGGGCAGGTCGGCGGCGGTGATCACCGCTTTCACGCCGGGGAGCTTTTCCGCCTTCGAGGTGTCGATCTTGAGGATTTTCGCGTGGGCGTGCGGGCTGCGCAGAACACGCCCGACCAGCTGTCCAGCCATGTTGAAGTCGGCGCCGTAGCGGGCGCGTCCGGTCACCTTGTCGACGCCGTCGGGACGGATAGGCCGCGTGCCGACGGATGAGAATTTGCGGCCCGAAAAGCGTGGATCGAAGTTCATGCGTGTGCTCCCTTCATCACGTTGGCCGCATCCTGCACCGCGCGCACGATCTTGTCGTAGCCGGTGCAGCGGCAGAGGTTTCCGGCGAGGCCGAAGCGGATTTCTTCCTCGGTCGGATCGGGGTTCTTGGCCAGGAGGTCCTTCGCCGCGATCAGGAAGCCCGGCGTGCAGATGCCGCATTGCAAGGCTGCGTGTTCGAGGAATTTCTGCTGCAGCGGATGCAACTGATCGCCATGCGCCATGCCTTCGACGGTCTCGATATGCCGGCCTTCGGCTTCAGCGCCAAGCACAAGGCAGGAGCAGACCAGCCGATTGTCGAGAATGATCGAGCAGGCGCCGCAGTCGCCCGTGCCGCAGCCTTCCTTGGCGCCGGTCAGGCCGAGCCGATCGCGCAGGACGTCGAGCAACGTCTCGTCGGGCTGGCAAAGGTATTCGACGTGATCGCCGTTGATTGTCGTTGAAACTGCTACACCGGCCATCATTTGCCTCCTGCGCGTGCGTAGGCGGTCGTCGCGGCCCGTCCGGCCAGCACGCCCGCAACTTTTCGTCTGAACTCGATGGTACCGCGCTTGTCGTCGATGGGGCGGCAGGCCCCAGCGCAGATCTTGGCGAGCCGCTCAAGTGCCGCCTCGTCCAGCTTCCTGCCGATGAGTGCCTCGGCTGCTTCTTCCACCAGAAGCACGGTCGGGGCCGCGGCGCCCAGCGCGACGCGGGCGGCTGTTATGACACCATGCTCGTCGAGCGTCAGGTTCACGCCGGCGCTCACCACCGCGATGTCCATCTCGGTGCGCGGAATGAATCTGAGATAGGCGTCGCCCGAACGCGGCGCGCGCTTGTCGAGCAGGATCGCCTCGACGATCTCACCCTTGGTGAGCGAGGTCTTGCCAGGCCCGATCGGCACAGCCTCGACCGGAATGGTGCGCTTGCCCGAGGGACCGGCAACCACGGCCTTTGCGGCGGCGGCCACCAAGGCCGGGACGCTGTCGGCGGCCGGCGAGGCGTTGCACAGATTGCCAACGATGGTGCAGCGGCCCTGGACCTGTTTCGAGCCGATCAGCTTCGACGCTTCGACGACACCGGGCCAGGCCTTCTTCAGAACCGAGCTCTCGCCCAGGACGACGCAGGGGACGGTGGCGCCGATGCTGAAGCCGTCGGCCGTCTCCCTGATCTCGCTCAAGCCCTCGATCGCCTTGATGTCGACGATCAGGTCGGGATCGACAAACCCGCCCTTCATCCGAACGAGGAGGTCACTGCCTCCAGCGAGAATGGCTGATGTGCCGGAAGCGTCGGCCAGCAGGCCAACGGCGTCTTCGATTGAAAGCGGACGTATGTAACGCATCGTCTCCCCTTGGTGATGGTGATCTCGCCGACCGTTATAAACAGTCTCCTCATAATGACCATCCGGTTGCTGATTTCCAGCGATTGGGCCAGCACTGCGAGAGAGATTTTTGTCTAAAGTCTTTGTTTTGATGCATGTCGCTGTCCCAGAACCGCGCACACTTCTGGCCGACATGCATTCAAGCGGCGTCTTTTGCATTGTCGAGGCTGATGCCGATGTCCTTCAATGCCTCGGCCACGGCCTCGTCCAGCGGCGTGTGCGGGACTTCGCCGATGATGCCTTCCAGCCGGTCGGACACGAGCCGGTGCGGTTCGAAGCGCAGATAGGACATCGAGACGATCTCGCGCCACATCGCCACGAACGGGCTGCCGGCGCGCAGCACCCACCAAGGCATGAAGGTCAGCTTCAGCGGATGTCCCAACGCTTTCTCGGCCGCGGCCTTTATGTCCATGTCGGTGACGGCGTGGCCGGGGAAGTTGAGCGCCTCAAAGAAGCCGAGCTTGCCCTGATTACGCGCCAGGCCGACGAAGCCGATGGCGAAGTCCGGCAAATAGGCCCATTCATGCACGAGGTTGGCAGGGCCGGGCGCGGTGTAGACACCGTTGCTCATCTTGGCGGTGACGACGAGGTCGAACCATGATCCGCTGCCGGTGCCGCCGAAGAAATCGCCGGCGCGCAGGATGATGGTGCGGACGCGGCCGGCATCGGCCTCGCGGCGAAACAGCGCTTCCATGGCGCAGCGGATGCGGCCCTTCTCGGTCGTCGGGCGGAACGGCGTGTCTTCGGTGACGAGTTGAGGCATCGGCGAGCCGTAATTGTAGACAGTGCCGGGGAAGAGATGCAGCGCGCCATTGGCATGGCAGGCGGCCATGACGTTCTCCGCCATCGGCAGGCATTTGCTCCAATCGGTGTAGATCGGGTTGAGACCGTTGAAGATGATGTCGACACCCTGCGTGGCGCGGATCAGCGCCTCGCGGTCGAGCGCATCGCCGGCGACGGCGGTGGCGCCCTTGAGTTCGGCCGGGACCTTGCCGGTGCGGGTGACGGCGCGGACATCGAAGCCGGCGTCGATGAAGGCTTTGCCAACCACGCGGCCGAGCCGGCCATTGGCGCCTAGAATTGCGATCTTGGTCATTTTTCTTCTCCGTGTCTGTGTTTGCACGGTGAATATGATGCGTTCATACGCGAATGAAAATTGACTATGGATGCAGATTTGTTATTCATAAATGAATGGAAGACATCGACTGGAACCTGATCAAGAGTTTCGTCACCGTGGCGGAGACCGGCAGCCTGTCGGCCGCGGCGCGCAAACTGTCGGCCAGCCAACCGACGCTCGGGCGTCACATCGGTGAGCTCGAACAGGCGTTGGGCGTCACCTTGTTCCGGCGCGGGCGGCGCGGCTATGCGCTGACGGAAGCAGGCGCCACGCTGTTCGAACGCGGCAAGGCCGTGAGCGAGCAGGCGAGCGCGTTCTCACTATTGGCATTGGGCTCGGTCGAGGCGATCGAAGGCACGGTGCGCATTGCGGCCAGCGAGGTGGTGGCGGCCTATGTGCTGCCGAGGATGACGGCGCGGCTCGGCATCGAGGAGCCCGGCATCGAGGTCGAGATCGTCGCCTCGAACCAGGTCGAGAACCTGCTGCGAAGGGATGCCGATATCGCCATCCGCATGGTCAAGCCGGCGCAGAACGAGCTGACGGCGCGCAAGGTCTGCGATATCAAACTCTGCTGCTGCGCGGCGAAATCCTATCTCGACTGGCACGGCCGCCCGCTCAAGCCCGCCGACCTTCTCGACCATCCGCTGATCGGCTTCGACCGCAGCGACGAGATGATCCGGGGCTTTACCCAGGCCGGCATCCCCGTCACCCGGAGCAGCTTCCGCTTCAGGGCCGACAACCAGATCGTTCTGTGGGAAGCGCTGCGGGCGGGAAACGGCGTCGGTCTCGGCCAGGAGCCGCTGGCCGGCAGCGACCCGTTGCTGGAGAAACTCCTGCCCGGCCTGCCATTGCCCAGCCTGCCGGTGTGGCTGGCCATGCATCGCGACGTGCGCACCAGCGTGCGCATCCGCCGCGTCGCGGATTTCCTCTATGAGGAGCTGAAGCGCTATTCGGCGGGGGCGGCCGCGAATTCGGCGCGGTGAGCGAGCCCGGCCATCAACAGCACGACGATCAGCAGCGCCGACATGGCGACGAAGATCGGGCCGAAGCTCGAATGCTCGGCGACGAAGCCGATCGCCGACGGCGCCACCAATATACCGGAATAGCCCATGGTGGTGACCACGCTCATGCCGGTGCCCGACGACATGCCTTCCTGGTTGCCGCCGGCCGAGAAGATGATCGGCACCATATTGGCGATGCCGAAGCCGCAGAGGGCAAAAGCCGCGATGGCGATCCAGGGCGATGGCGACAGGCCGGCGACCAGCATGCCGGCGGCGGCGACGACGGCAGAGCCGCGCAGCGTGGCCACCGCGCCGAAGCGGTTGCGCACGCCGTCACCGAAAAAGCGCATGACAGCCATGACGCCGGAGAAGGCGGCGTAGGCAAGGCCGGCGATGGCGAGGTCGGCGCCGAGCTCCTGCCTGAGATAAAGCGCTGCCCAGTCGAGCACGGCGCCCTCGGAAATCATCGTCAGCAGCGCCATGAGCCCGACAAGATAGACCAGCGGGTTGGCCGGCAGCGCAAATTTGTGATGTTCGGCGGCATGCGGCTTGTGCTCGGCGATGAGGTAGCCGACCGCCACGGCAATGACGGCAAAAGCAATGACCGTGACTACAGCCGCATGGGCGAGGTGGCCGTAAGTCTGGATGGCGTAACCGCCCAGACCGCCGCCGGCGAAACCGCCGAGGCTCCAGAAGCCGTGCGACGACGACATGATGGCGCGGGAGAGCCGGCGCTCGACCACCACCGCATTGGCGTTCATGGCGACATCCATGCCGCCGATCGAGCCGCCGAAGATGATCATGGCGATCGCCGCCAGCGGGACGTTGGGCGCCAGCGCCACGACCAGCAGGCCGAGGCTGCCGCACAGGCCGAACCAGCGCAACACGGTGCGCGAGCCATGCCTGGAGATCAGATGGCCGCACCAGCTCATGGCCGCGACCGCGCCGACGCCGAACAGAAGGATCAGCAGACCGAGGGTGAATTTCGAGATGTCGAGCCGGGTCAGGAACACCGGAATCTGCGGCGCCCAGCTGCCGGTCAGGAAGCCGTTGGCGAGGAATATCGCTGCTACGGCCCATCGCCCGCGAATGGCTCTCTGCATGGTGTCTTGCGCGTTCATGGCCCGAATCCGGTCAAGGAATGGCTTTGCGCGGCAAATTAGATCGATTCAATTTCTCGTCAAGCGCTTGGCTGCGAAAAGCTTGTGGGCCACATCTAAGGGGAAACCGTTAGGCGCTGTCCCGCCGACGTCAATCCTGTGAACCGCGCGCTACTTCAGTGATCCCTCGGCCGTCTTGCCTCGAACTCCGCTTTCTTGGCGTCCGAAGCCTCGGTCTGGTTCAGCGCCTGCCATTGCGCATAGGGCATGCCGTAGACGATTTCGCGCGACTGATCCTTGCCGAGATCGACGCCCTCAGCCTCGGCCGCTTCGCGATACCAGTTCGACAGGCAGTTGCGGCAGAAGCCGGCGAGGTTCATCAGGTCGATGTTTTGCACATCGCTGCGCTCGCGCAGATGATCGACCAGCCGGCGGAAGGCCGCGGCCTCGAAATCGCGTTTCTGGTCATCGCTGAGTTCGGTCATTGCCTTGGATCCTCACAGCGGCCCGGTGCGCGAGCCGAACATCTTCACCTGATGTATATCGGGACGGCGGTCGATGGCGTCAACGATCGGCGCCAGCCGTTCCGTCCAGGCCAGCGCCCCCTTGCGGTCTGATATCAGGTCCTGGCGGATCTCGATCAGCGCATGGGCAAAGCCGTTGACGATGGCGTGCTTGAACATGGTGTCGCCGCGCAACGCGCCGTCATAGGGTTCATTGTCGCCGACGACGAGGTTTTTATCCTGCGCCAGCATGTCGATCAGCGGCCGCGCCACGCGGTCGTCGAGGTCCCACAATATGCCGACATGCCAAGGGCGGATGAAGCCCTGCATGACAGGGGTGAAGGAGTGTACGGAGAAGATGAACGGCGCTTTGCCTGAGGCGTGCGCCACCGACGCGATCATGGCGCCGACCGCGTCCTGATAAGGCCGGTAGAAGCCGTCGAGCCGCCTTTCGCGTTCTTGCGGCGCCATAGGGTAGTTTCCCGGCACGACAGTGCCGTCATAGAGCTGGCGGATCAGCGTCGGGTCGTCCTCGCCGCGATTGGGATCGATCAGCAGCCGCGAAAAATTGGCGATCACCGCCGGCACGTCGAGCGCTGCGGCCAGTTCGCGCGTCACCGTCTCGACACCGATGTCGTAGGCGATATGGCGATCGAGTTCCGCCGCCGGCAAGCCGAGACTGCCATACTCCTCCGGCAGGTCGCGGCGGGCATGGTCGGCGACAAGCACGATGCCTCGCTTGCGGTCGCCTTCGACGATATCGAAAGGCGCGAAAACTGTGGATCGGGTCATTGGCTGGAAAGGTCTGTTCGCTGGCTTCCGGGGAGGGTGGTATCGTCATTCCCACGAAGAGGACGGTTGCGCAATGCCGTTGTTTGGCCACGGTTCCTGCGAAAATCCTGTGACGCGCGGCGTATCGCGTGTCGGGGGCCTTTCTAAATCGATTGGAATTGGACAGAACGGCGCGTTGACATGCGCCCGGACTTTTCCGAAAAGGGGCGTTGAGAGATGCAGATGACGTTATTGAGGGGTTTCGGGATGGGTTCCGCCGGCAGGCCGCGTGCGCGCACCGCCTTTGCCGTGCAGCTCCTGACCCTGACGCTAGGGCTCACCGCGCTGGTCGCGGCTTCGCCCGCCCGCGCCGATTTCCGCGTCTGCAACGCCACGCAGAACCTGGTCGGCGTCGGCATCGGCTACCGCGCCAAGGCAGGCTGGATCACCGAGGGGTGGTGGCACATCGAAGGATCGAGCTGCAAGACGCTGATCGAAGGTCCGCTGTCATCGAGGTTTTACTATCTTTATGCAGAAGACGCCGAGCGCGGCGGGCGCTGGGATGGCCCGATCAACATGTGCGTGGCCGAAAAAGAATTCAAGATTGCCGGCGTTACCGATTGCGTCGCCCGGGGCTTCCAGCGCGCCGGATTCCAGGAATATGACACGGGCGAGCAGGCAAGCTGGATGGTCCAGCTGACCGATGAGTCCACAACGGGAGGCGCTCCAGCCGCCCCGGGAACAAACAGTCAATGAGACGTAGCCGCAAGGTCAAGATCCTCGCCACCATCGGTCCTGCCTCCTCGTCCGAGGAGATGCTGCAGAAGCTGTTCGAAGCCGGCGCCGATGTCTTCCGCATCAATATGAGCCACACCGATCACGAGCTGATGCGCACGCTGGTCGGCCGCATCCGCGCGGTCGAGGAAAAGGTCGGCCGTCCGATCGGCATCCTGGCCGATTTGCAGGGACCGAAGCTGCGCGTCGGCAAGTTCGCCAACGGCAAGGAGGTTCTGACGCCGGGCCAGACCTTCACCCTCGACAACAATCCCGAGCCCGGCACGTCGACCCGGGTCTACCTGCCGCATCCCGAAATCCTGAGCTCGGTCGAGGCCGGCCACCGTCTGTTGATCGATGACGGCAAGCTGGAGCTCAGGGCGGTGAAGAGCGACGGCAAGTCTATCACCTGCACCGTCGTCGCCGGCACCACCATTTCCGACAAGAAGGGCGTCAGCCTGCCCGACACCGACCTGCCGGTCGGTGCGCTGACCGAAAAGGACCGCAAGGACCTCGATGCGGTGCTGGCGGAAAGCGTCGACTGGGTGGCGCTGTCCTTCGTGCAGCGGCCAGAGGATTTGGCGGAAGCCCGCAAGATCGCGCGCGGCCGGGCACTGATCATGGCCAAGATTGAAAAGCCGCAGGCCGTCGCCCGGCTGGCCGAAATCATCGAACTCTCCGACGCGCTGATGGTCGCCCGCGGCGATCTCGGTGTGGAAATGCCGCTGGAAGCGGTGCCCGGCATCCAGAAGCAGATCACGCGCGCCGCGCGCCGCGCCGGCAAGCCGGTGGTGGTCGCCACGCAGATGCTGGAATCGATGATCACCGCGCCGGTGCCGACCCGCGCCGAGGTGTCCGACGTGTCGATCGCCGTGTTCGAGGGCGCCGACGCCATCATGCTTTCAGCCGAATCCGCTGCCGGCGCCTATCCGGTCGAGGCGGTGGCGATGATGAACCGCATCGCCACCAAGGTCGAGACCGACCCGACCTATGCCGGCATCATCAACGCGCAGCGCTCGGAACCGGAAGCAACCGGCGCCGACGCCATTTCGCTCGCCGCCCGCGAGATTGCGGAGACGCTGAAACTGTCGGCGATCATCACCTATACGGCGTCGGGCACCACGGGCCTGCGCGCCGCGCGCGAGCGGCCGCAAGTGCCGATCATCGCGCTGTCGCCGATCCTCAACACGGCGCGGCGGCTGTCGCTCTTGTGGGGCACGCATTGCGTCGTCTCGCCCGACGCCAGCGACCTCGACGACATGGTCGACCGCGCCTGCCGCATCGCTTTCGAAGAGGGGTTCGGTCAGCCGGGCGACCGCGTCATCATCACGGCGGGCGTGCCGCTGAGGACGCCGGGTTCGACCAACATGCTGCGCATCGCCTATGTCGGGTCGGACGTGCAGGCCACCCGCAACATAGGTTGACAGAGGCTTCAACTCATCACAGTTCGCAGCGCTCTTGCCGCACCTTCGGCGTGATCGATACGCTGAAGGAAGCGGTGTGCGCGAGGGATTGGGTCATAGAGATACTGATCCGGGCCGCGCATCTTTCGCCGGTTGAGGTCGGCGGTGTCGAGCAGGTCGAAATCGACCCTTTCCAGCGTGCAGTGCCAGCCTGCGCTATGCGAAGCCCATCCCCTTCCGTGGTGCTGCAGAAGCCGCTCTCGGCTGGAATAGCCGTGATAGTCGAAGGCGATCACGCCGTTCGTCATATAGATATGGTTGCCGTAGAAATCCTCGCCCGGAATGATCCGTTCGCCGTAGAATCCGTCCAGGGGAGGATGGCTGAGGAAGGTGCCCGCAAGGATGTGGCAGGCGCCGTAGCCGAAGAAGATGCGATCCGGTAGCGCCCAGAACGCTTCGGGGTTTTTCTTGATTCCGTGCTTCAGGACATACATGCGGCCGTCACGTCGGGGCGAGTTGCGCGTCGGGCACCGTAATGTCGGGGCACTGTGCATCGTTGTAGGCGTCGCCGGCGATCCGCGCTTCCACGGTTTTTGCCATTGCCTGCAGGTCGACGTCCTTGCCGGCGACTTTCTCGATCGCGCCGACGACGAGGTCGGAGGCGATCCAATCCGGCTTGTGGCCCAGATTGTGGACCCAGATCAGTTCGGCGCCGGGGATGTCCCTGACCAGGCCGACCGAATGGATCGAGGCATAGACCACCTTGTCGCGGTCGCCCGTGATGACGATCGTCGGCGCTGTGATGTCGCGGTAATGCGGCGCGACCTTCAGCGTATAGTCGTAGAGGCCGGCGACATCGATGGCGTTGGCGCGGAAAGCGCCGGGACGCAGCACCAGCGGAATCGAGGCATTGCCGACATAGCCTTCCGGCACCTTGTTGGGAGAAAACACGCAGGCCGTGGCGCTGTCCATCTGCAGCGTGCCTGCCGGATAGGTCAATGTCTCCGAGAACAGCCAGCCGATGATGGGGGTGGCGGTCAGCTTGTAGTACCAGGCGGTCGCGCCGCCCGGCCAGGGGTGGCTGACCGGCGACAGAAAGACCAGCCCGAGCGTCTTCTCCGGGTGTTCGCGGCCAAAGGCGGCGGTGATCACGCCGCCAAACGAATGGCCGACGATGATCGCATTGTGGATGCCGAGACGGTCCATCAGGCTGGCGATGGTGTCGGCCTGCGCCGACGGGCTCTCATTGTTGCCGGGGCCGCGTGCCGACCAGCCGAAGCCCGGCCGGTCAAGGAAAACCATCTCGGCGCGGCCTTCGAGCAAAGGCCTGATCGGCAGCATCTGATCCCTAAGATTGGCGCTGGCGCCGTGGATGAAGACGATGGCCGGCAGCTCTGCATTTTGCGGAGCCGGCACGTGGACATAGTGGATGCGGGTGCCGTCGATGTCGGCAAATTCGCCGGCCGGCGGGTTGCGCCACTCGATCAGCCACGCGCCGGCCCGGGTGACACCGGCCAGGGCAAAGACGAGCGCGAGGAGCAAAGCACAGGCGGCGTAAATGAGGTTCATGCGCGGAGATACGGGGGTGGAGGGGGATAAGTTCTAGGGAGTAGGGAAGTGGCGTCTCGACCAATCTTCTCTACTGACTACTCACTAATCCCTAATTCCTACTGCCTAATCAAATTCCTTCGCCGGCAAGCTCTTCCGAAATTGCCGCGACCTGGTCCTGGGCGCTGCGCATCATCGGATAGATGGTAAGCACCTTCTGCCAGGCTTCGAGCGCCGATTGCTTGTGGCCGGTGGCGGCCATGATCTGGGCCAGGCCGGAAAGCGCGCCGAAATGGCGTGGTTCCAGCTGCAGCGTCTGGTCGATGTCGGACATCGACTTCCCGAAATTCTTCATCATGTAATGGACGGTGGCGCGCCGGTTCCAGCCTTCGGCATATTTTGGCTGCAGGATGACGACCTGGTCGAGGAAGTCGAGGGCGACGTCGAACTTCTGGTCGTCCATCGCCTTTTGCGACCATTGCATCATCAGGTCGATCGAGGCGCTGCCGGACTGGAACCATTCGCCCCAGATGCGCCCGGCGATGCGCTCGGCCGCCTTTTCGTTGCGCTCGCGCTTCAGCTCGGCAAACAGTTGGTCGAGCCTGGCTTCCCTGGTCAGGGCAACCGGCGGCTTTGCCGGCGGATCGTCCGCCGACGCCGGAGCGACGCCGAAAAGAAACAGGGTCGCCAAAAATGCAAAAAGAATCCGCATCACCGGAATCTAACCCCGGACGGCGGATCGTCAAACTGAAATTAGCGTGAAAGTGCCTGGAACCAGGCAATTACCATCGTATGGACGGAGGCAACGAGCCTCCGGCCGAACACTCAGCCCTGGCGCGCCTTGTAGCGCGGAGCGGTCTTGTTGATGATGTAGACGCGGCCCTTGCGGCGAACCAGCTGGTTGTCGCGGTGACGCGCCTTCAGCGCCTTGAGCGAATTCTTGATCTTCATGGTCTTGCCCGTCGGTCTGGGCCCTATCCGGGCCGAATTATTAAGGCGCGCCTGAAAAGCGCGCCTTTGAACTTGCGGTGGCTCATAAACGAGGAGCCTTGCCCGTGTCAACCGCAAGCGTGCTGGATAGAGGCCGAGAATGGCTTTGGCCATTAAATATCCGCCATCTCGGCTCCACGCCATTGCGCGGCCGAAGGCGGGCTGGAATGGTGCGGCACCCGCAAGCCGATTTGGAGACCTCCATGCGCCTGTTGTTTGTGTCCGCCTGCCTTGCCGTTGTGGCAGCGGCATCCACCGCGCAGGCGCAGGAATGCGACCGCAACGACGACAGCCAGCAGATGATGAACATCTGCGCCGGCGAGGACTATCAGGCGGCCGATGCCAAGCTCAACCAGGCCTACAAGGATCTCGTCGGTCACAACGACGACAAGAGCAGGAAGCTGCTGCAGGTCGCGCAACGCGCCTGGATCGCCTTCCGCGACGCCGAATGCGCCTATACGACGACATACAGCGAGGGCGGCTCCATCCATCCGATGGAGGTTTCACAATGCCTGACCGAACTGACGGACCAGCGCATCAAACAGCTCACCGCGGGCGCCAATTGTAGGGAAGGCGATGCGAGTTGCGCCAGCCCCGACGAGGACGGAGATCTGAACGACGAGCTGCAATAGGGCTCGAGCCACGCCCTCGCGCAAAGTGCCGGAATGGCTTAGCTACGGCGGCTGATGCGCGTGAAATGGCCCATCTTGCGGCCTGGGCGCGCTTCCGCCTTGCCGTAGAGATGCAGCATCAGATCGGGCTCGGCGAGCAAAGCGGGTACGCGCAGCACATCGTCGCCGATCAGGTTTTCCATGATGCAGTTTGAATGCCGGCCAGGGTTGCCCAGCGGCAGGCCGGCAATGGCGCGGATATGCTGCTCGAACTGCGAAACGATGCAGGCGGCTTCCGTCCAGTGGCCGGAATTGTGCACGCGCGGCGCCATTTCGTTGGCCAGCAGCGTGCCATCGGCAAGAACGAAGAACTCGACGCCGATGACGCCGACATAGTCGAGGGCCGACAGGATTTTCGCTGCCGACCCCTGTGCCGTCGCCGCCGTCTCCAGCCTGATCTGGGCCGGCAGGGTCGAGGTATGCAGGATGCCGTCGCGGTGGACGTTTTCGGCCGGATCGTAGGCGGCGACCGCGCCGTCCAGCCCGCGCGCGGCGATGACCGAGATTTCGCGCTCGAAAGCGACGAAGGATTCGAGGATCAGCGGCACATTGCCCATGGTCTCGCATGTGCCGGCAAAGCCGCCCGTCTCCATGTTGCGGAAGACGCGCTGGCCCTTGCCGTCATAGCCCATGCGGCGGGTTTTCAAGATGCCGCTGCCACCGAACTCTCTCAGCGCCGCCGTCAGCTCGTCGTCATTGTCGACGGAGCGGAAATCCGCTGTCCTGATGCCGATGCTGTTAAGGAATAGCTTCTCCGCCACCCGGTCCTGGGCGACTTCCAACGCCCTGGGCGGCGGATAGACCGGGACCTTGGCGGCGAGCGCGCCGGCAGCCGCTACCGGCACATTCTCGAATTCGTAGGTGACGACGGCGCTGACTGCCGCCAGTTCGGCAAGGGCGTCCGCATCGTCATAGGCGGCGGTGATCTGGCGGTTGGCGACCTGAGCCGCCGGGCAATCGGCCTGCGGTTCGAGGATAATTGTGCGGTAGCCGAGGCGCGCTGCGGCAACAGCCAGCATGCGGCCGAGCTGGCCGCCGCCGATGATGCCGATGCTCGATCCCGCGGGCAGGCTCACGGCGCATCCGTCGGTTCGGTGGCGACCCTGGCGGTTTGGGCGGTGCGCCAGGCATCCAGGCGGGCGGCAAGTTCTTCGTCGTTCAGCGCCAGCACGGCGGCCGCCAGAAGGGCGGCGTTGGCCGCACCCGCCTTGCCGATGGCAAGCGTGCCGACCGGAATGCCGGCCGGCATCTGGACGATGGAGAGCAGCGAATCCTGGCCTGACAGCGCCTTCGATTCGACCGGTACGCCGAACACCGGCAGCGGCGTCATCGCCGCCGTCATGCCGGGCAGGTGGGCGGCGCCGCCGGCGCCGGCGATGATCACCTTGTAGCCGGCCGCCTTGGCGCCCTTGGCGAAATCATAGAGGCGGTCCGGGGTGCGGTGGGCGGAGACGATCAGCCGCTTGTGCGGAATGCCCAGCGCCTCCAGCGTTTCGGCGGCGTGGCGCATCGTCGCCCAGTCGGACTGGCTGCCCATGATGATGGCGACGTCGGCGCGGTGGTCGGTCAAGCGCATGCTCCCGGCGGTAAAGGCGCGCCTTAGCGGAATTCGGGCTGGCCCGCAAGGATGGCGGCCGCCGCAGCCTAGTCCGGCCAGCGCAGGGCGCCGGATGAATCCTTTCGCGGCTGTCTCATCGCATCCGCCGGCCTGTCGGCCGCGGTGAGCACGGCGCGGAGGCGTTCGGCGACGATCTCGGCCTCGCCTGGGTGCAGATTGCAGGGGTCGAGGAAGAAATGGCCACGCTCGACCTCGTGGTTGCGCACGATGATGGGCGGCGATCCGGCCGCCAATGCCCAGGCGAGGCCGGCGGCACTGAAGCGGCTTTCGGGGGAGACGAAGATCTGCAGCCGGTCAAGTGGATTGGCGGTCGGGTCGGGAATGATGTTTGCGACGATGCCGGGCAGGCCCTGCAGTGCGTCCTCCCACAGATGAAGCGCCGCTTCCTCGCGTCGGCGGATGCCGGCATGGTCGCGCTTTTCCCAGGCTTCCAGCGCCGCCATGGTGCCGGCGATGCTTTCCTTGCCGACCTTCATGGCGCGGGCGACGCCACGGTTTTGCAGATAGGCGGCGCGGACGAGATCCTTGCGGCCGGCGACGATGCCGCTGGTCGGCCCCGAAAGGAATTTGTGGCCGCTGTAGACGACGATGTCGGCGCCGCGCGCCAGGAAGCTGCGCAGGTCATATTCGGAAGCCGCGTCGACGATCACCGGCACGCCCCTGGCGTGGCAGATATCGCAGAATTCCTCAAGGGAAAGCATGCCGTATTGCACGGTGTGGTGCGCCACGACGTAGAGCGCCGCCGCCGTGCGCTCGTTGATAGCCTCGCGCACATGATAATCCTGCGTGACGCTGACCGTGCCGGCCGGAATGACCTTGGCGCCGGCGACGCGGATCGACTGGTCGATCGGTGCGCCGTAATTGACGATATGGCCGAGCTGGATGACGACTTCGGACTTCAGCCCTTCGGTATCGTCGGGCAGCCGTTCGATCGCCAGCAAATTGGTGCCGGTCATCGCCCCGGCGATCGCCATTGTGATGCCTGAGGCGCAGCAGGCGGTGATGAAGCCGGCCTCGCCGCCGGTGAGGCGGGCGGTGATCACGCTTGCGGCGCGCTGCAGATCGTCCATCTCCACCCATTGCGAGGCGATCTCGGCCATGGCGCTGATCGCCTCGGGAACGATGATCGAGGCGCCGAGCGTCGTCATCGTGCCGGAGACGTTGATGATCGGCCGCAGTCCCAGCCGTTCGCGGATCGTGGTGTTGGAGCCGGTATCGGAATAGGTTTTCATGTTCAGCGATCCCTTGACGGTCAGGCGGCGATCTCGACGACCGCTTCGATTTCGACGGTGATGTTTCCAGGCAGCGAGCCGACCCCGATCGCCGAGCGTGCATGGCCGCCGATCTTGTCGAAGACGCTGGCGAACAGGTCCGAGCAGCCATTGACCACTTTCGGGTGGTCGCTGAAGGTCGGCGTCGCATTGACGAAGCCGAGCAATTTGACGACGCGCACGATGCGGCCGAGATCGCCGGCGGCGGCGTGCATGACGGCGAGCAGGTTGAGGCCGGTGAGGCGGGCATGCTCATAGGCCTGCTCGACGGTGACGTCCTCGCCGACCTTGCCGGTGCACAGCGTGCCGTCGGCGCGCAGCGGCCCTTGACCCGAAAGAAAGATCAGCCGGCCGCTTTCCGCATGGGTGACGAAATTGGCGATCGGCGTCGGCGGCTCGGGCAGCGTCAGGCCGAGCTCGGCGAGCCGGATGTAAGGCGTCATGGAAGAATTCTCCTTGGGCCGGCCTGTTGTTTTACGCAATTCCCAAGGGAAAGCGCTTCGCGCTTTTCCCGGGAAAACCGCTTACACTTTTCCTGGAATTGCTTTGGGCCGCCCATGTCAGAAATGCGAGGCGCGGAACCGCGCCAGGAAAGAGCGCAGGCGCTCATTGGTGGTCTCTTCGGCAAGGATCTCCTTCGGCGGGCCAACAGCGCTGACACCGCCATCGGCCATGAAGACAATGCGGCTCGAAGCGTCGCGGGCAAAGGCCATCTCGTGCGTGACCATCACCATTGTCATGCCGTCTTCGGCCAGACTGCGCACAACGGCCAGCACCTCGCCGACCAATTCGGGATCGAGCGCGGAGGTGATCTCGTCGAGCAGCAGGATCTTTGGCTCCATGGCGACTGCCCGCGCTATGCCGACGCGCTGCTGCTGGCCCCCGGAGAGTTCCGCCGGCAGGCTGTCGGCCTTGTGGGCGAGGCCGACGCGGCTCAGCCAATGCTCGGCGATCTGGCGCGCCTCGGCCTTGCTCTTGCCGCGCACCTTGGTGAGGCCGAGCATGATGTTGCCGGCGGCGGTGAGGTGCGGAAACAGGTTGAAGCTCTGGAACACCATGCCGGTTTCGGCGCGCATATTGGCAAGGTCGCGCTCGCTGCGCCGCTGGCGCGCGCCGGCCTCACGAAAACCGACCTCCTTGCCGTCGATGCGGATCGAGCCTGAGTCGTAGCTTTCGAGAAAGTTGACGCAGCGCAGCAGGGTGGTCTTGCCACTGCCGGAAGGGCCGATGACGGTGACCACCTCGCCCCTGTCCACCTTGAGGCTGACCGAGCGAAGCACCTCGACCGAACCAAAGGCTTTCGAGACCCCGGCAATGTCGAGAAGGGCAGCATTGTCGTTCGAGCTTGTGGCCATCGTGCTAGTCCCGGATGAAGGCAAAGCGCCGTTCCAGCCGCCGGCTGGCGTAGGAAAGCGCATAGTTGACGGCGAAATAGATCAAGGCGCCGAGGATGTAGAGCGGCATCGCCTCATAGGTGCGGCCGATGACCTGGTTGATCGCCTGCATCAGGTCGGTGATGCCGAGCAGCGAGACCAGGGCGCTGCCCTTGACCGCATCGGTGACGCCGTTGATCCAGGGCGGCAGGAAGCGCCGGAAGGCCTGCGGAAAGATGACGTAGGTGAGCCGCTGGCGAAAAGTCAGCCCAATGGCCATCGCCGCTTCTGACTGGCCCTTGGGAATAGAGCCGACGGCGCCCCGGAGATACTCAATGACCTGCGCCGTCTTGAACAAGGTCAGCGCCAGCACCGCCGCCGAGAAGGATTGCAGATGCAGGCCGATGGCCGGCAGGCCGTAATAGACGAAGAACATCAGCACCAGGATCGGGATGCCGCGGATGGTGTCGGAGAAGATGCGCACGGCCCAGCGCAGCGGCGCCGGGCCGTAGACCAGGCTGACGCCGAGCGCGACGCCGGCAATCAGCGACAGCACCACGACCAGCAGCGACACCCACAAAGTGATGGCGAAGCCCTGGGCGAGGAACGGTACGGCGTAGAGGATCTGGCTCAGCATGTCAGCGCGCAGCCCTGAACCGGCGTTCGACCAGCCGCAGTCCGAACAGCAGGGTGTAACCGGTCACCAGATACATCGCCGTCGTCACCAGATAGACCTCGACGATGCGGAAGGTGTTGAAGTTGATCCACTGGGCGCCGAAGGTGAGCTCGGGCACCGAGATCACCGAGGCGATCGACGTGTCCTTGAACAGCGAGATGAAGGTGTTGGACAGCGCCGGCAGCGTGATGCGCAGCATGGTCGGCAGGCGCACATGAACCAGCCGCTGCCAGGGCGTCAGGCCGATGGCTTTGCCGGCATCGAGCTGGCCGCGCGGCACGGCTTCCAGGCCGGAGCGGAACACCTCGACCAGATAGGCGCCGCTATAGACCGACAGCGTCAGCACGAACGAGGTCGGCGCGTCGTAGGCGACGTCGATCACCGTCGGCAGGCCGTAGAAGACGAGATAGACGAGCAGGATCAGCGGCACGTTGCGGATGAATTCGACGTAAGCCGCAATGATGGCGCGCACCACGCGTCCGGCCGAGACATACCAGACCGCCAGCATCAGGCCGATGACGACGCCGATGGCAATCGAAATCACGGCAAGCTCGAGGCTGAGCAGAAGGCCGCCCCACAGCTTGTCGAAATGCCGCCAGATCAGGTTGAAGTTGAGCGTATAGCCCATGCGTCTCCCGCAATAACCAAGGGGATGCGAACTAGAAGGCAGAAGGGCTAACCCTTCCGCCAGCACTTGTCAGACAACCGGGAAACCCGGATGGCGGGCCGGCGGCTCCTGGCCGAAATAGTCCTTGAAGGCGGCGTCGTAGAGTGCGGTCTCATGGCCGAACATGGCGATGGTGAAGGTCTGGTTGACGAAGGTCAGCCAGTCCAGGTCGCCCTGCCTGACCGCCGCGCCGTAGAGCATCGAGTACCAGCTCTTGCCGGCATCGAAATATTTGTCGGGGTTGCGCGAGGCCAGCCAGCGCACGGTTGAAAGATCGACAGCGGCGGCATCGGCGCGTTTCGATTCCAGTGCCTGCAGCACATTGGCCTGGGTGTCGATCTGCAGCACCTGCGCCTCCGGCAGGGCGTAATGGACCGAGCTTTCGGCGTCGACATTCTGCAGGATCGAGATGCGCGTCGCCGAACCGCCGGCGAGCAGCTTGTCGAAGGTCTTGTTTTCCGCGGTCGGCAGCGTCAGCAGGGCGACGCCCTCGACATAGTATGGCCTGGAGAAGTGGATCAGCTGCGAGCGCTGCGCGGTCATGGTCATGAACTGGATGGTAATGTCGACCTTGTTGGTGGTGACATTGGGGATGCGCTGCGCCGGATCTTGCATGACGAACTCGACCTTGCTCGGATCGTCGAACAGACCCTTGGCCAGGATGCGGCCCATGGTGATGTCCATGCCGACCAGCTCGCCGGCATCGTTTTCGAAATGCCATGGCGCGTTGGTGCTGCCGGTGCCGACGATCAGCTTGCCGCGGTCAAGCGCGGTGCGCAGAACGCTGTCGGATGCGGCTTGTGCCGCCGCCTTTTCGGCGCTGACAGCGGTCATCACGCCCGCCGTTGCAAGCCCGGCCATGCCCAGTTTCAGAAAATCTCGCTTGGATGCGTCGTTCACTGCGACCTCCTGTTGTTTGAGTTCCCCTTACAGACACACGTGTCGCCGACTTGAATTGTCTCTTACAATAGACACATGTATCCTATACAAGACAGATACTAACATCAGGAATCAGTTATGCAAGACAGCAATGGACTCACGGATCGGGCGGAGCTTGGTCCAGCCGAGAGCCCGACGCCCGACAAGACCTCCGGCTCGCGCGAGAAGGGCCTCAACCGGGTGCTGGAGATCCTGGAATTCCTGCATGTCACGCAGCGCGCCATCGGCATTGGCGATCTCGCCAAGGGGGTGAATGCGCCGCGCTCCACCACCTATACGCTGGTGCGTTCGCTGGTCGATGCGGGTCTCCTGGAGATGGAGGGCGACGGCAACCGGGTCTATTTCGGCAAGAAGCTCTACCTCTATGGGATGGACTATGTCAGGGGCAACGACCTGCTTAGGCGGGGCCGGCAGGAGGTCGACAATCTGTCGCGCGAGACCGGCGAGACCTCCGAATTGTGCATGCTGCAAACCGGGCGCTATACCATCGTCCATTCCAGCCCCGGCACCAGGCCGTTCCGCATCAGCTCGGCCACTGGCTTACAGATCCCGCTGCCATGGACGGCATCGGGGCGGCTGCTTCTGGCCGGATTGGAAAGGGCCGCCATCCAGGACATGGTCTCGGAAGACGACCTTTTGCTGCCCGACGGCCGCAGGCTGCAGTTCGACGACTTCATTGCCGATATCGCGACGGCCAGAACGACCGGCTATTGCATCACTTCGGGGCTGGTCGACGCCTACACCAAATGCCTGGCCGCCCCTGTCTTCGCGGCCGCCGGCAAGGTCGAGGCGACGCTGTGCCTGGTGGTGCCGATCGACACTTCAGCGGAGAAGACCGACGAATTGCTGACGTTGCTGCGCCATCGCGCGGCGCGGCTGTCGATAGCGGGGTGAGCAGTTAGGCCCCGAGGCCGTCGGCTAAGCGATGATGTCCGGAATGATCTTGTCTTCCAGCGCCATCAGCCGGTCCTTGAGGAAAAGCTTCTTCTTCTTCATGCGCTGGATCTGCAAGGGGTCGCAGCCCATGGCGATCATCGCATTGATGGCCGCGTCGAAATCGGCATGCTCCTGCTTCAGGCGGGAAAATTCGAGGCGGACATCGGCCTTTTCCTGGTCGGACATTCTCTACCGTCTGCATGTCTGCGGCGCCCGGCAATGGGCATGATTGGGCGGGGGCGGCATCAATTGCCGCCGGCGCGCAGCCAATATCACATATCACATTGTCGTGGAATGCTACCACGCAGCATTCGACATCGCAGCCGGATGGTGGCAGACTGTCATGGTGCCGTCACAGATGCGACCTGCGGTGGACGTGCCTTTGACGGCTGCAATCGAGGAAACCATGAAAGGGAGAACCAATCATGTCTCTTGCATCCCATCTTGATGAGTTGCAGCGGAAACACGGTGATATCGAACGCGAGATCGACGATGCGATGAACCATCCATCGGTCGACGACCTCGAAATCGTGAATCTGAAGCGACGCAAGCTGGCACTCAAGGACGAGATTGAAAAACTGAAGGCGAAACCGACGAGACACTGACGCCCTTCCAGGATTAGACGCGCCGCCTTGGCGCGTGACTATCGCTCCGGTGGCGACATGCCGCCGGAGGCCTGTTTTTGCTACTTGATTCCGATACTGTTGGCCGGCGAAACCCGTCTGTGGGGTCGCCGCGCTGCTGCGATTTGGCGGCTCTGCTTGTCTGTCGCCATTGACAAGCCATCTTTGCTCCTCCACCTCATGCCCGAACCTCAGCGCTATGCGCTGATAGCTGTTTGAGCGTGCGTCGACGTGGACGTATGTCGCTCGGGTGATCAAGAGGCTGCCGGCATGACCGGGTATTTTTCCTCCCCCTTTGCGCGCCGGACATCGGTCGGCGTCGATGTCGGCGGCGTGGTCGTCGGCGGCGGCGCGCCGGTCGTCGTGCAGTCGATGACCAACACCGACACGGCCGATATCGACCAGACCGTCGCGCAGGTTGCGGCTTTGCATCGCGCCGGCTCCGAGATCGTGCGCATCACCGTCGATCGTGACGAGAGCGCTGCCGCCGTGCCGCGCATCCGCGAACGGCTCGAGCGGCTCGGCATCAATGTGCCGCTGGTCGGCGACTTCCACTATATCGGCCACAAGCTGCTGGCCGACCATCCGGACTGCGCCGAGGCGCTGGCCAAATACCGCATCAATCCCGGCAATGTCGGCTTCAAGGACAAGAGAGACCGCCAGTTCGCGGCGATCGTCGAAATGGCGATCAGGCATGACAAGCCGGTGCGCATCGGCGTCAATTGGGGGTCGCTCGATCAGGAACTGCTCACCCGGCTGATGGACGAGAACCAGCGCCAAGGCTTCCCGCTGACGGCGCAGGAAGTAACCCGCGAGGCGATCGTGCAGTCGGCGATCCTGTCGGCCGAAATGGCCGAAGAGATCGGCCTCGCCCGCGAAAAGATCATCCTGTCGGCCAAGGTCAGCGGCGTGCAGGATTTGATCGCCGTCTATACCGAGCTTGCCACGCGTTCCAACCATGCGCTGCATCTTGGCCTCACCGAAGCCGGCATGGGCTCCAAGGGCATCGTCGCCTCGTCGGCTGCCATGGGCATCCTCTTGCAGCAAGGCATTGGCGACACCATCCGCATCTCGCTGACGCCGGAGCCGAATGGCGATCGCACCCGCGAGGTGCAGGTCTCGCAGGAACTGCTGCAGACCATGGGC
This sequence comes from Mesorhizobium sp. M0292, assembly GCF_040321695.1. Classification (NCBI taxonomy): domain Bacteria; kingdom Pseudomonadati; phylum Pseudomonadota; class Alphaproteobacteria; order Hyphomicrobiales; family Phyllobacteriaceae; genus Mesorhizobium; species Mesorhizobium sp. M0292. The sequence continues at coordinate 66,385 of NZ_JAMYSB010000010.1, read as the reverse complement.
TTCCGTCAGTTCGTGCCGATCGTCGCCGCTTGCCCCGGCTGCGGCCGCACGACATCCACCGTGTTCCAGGAACTCGCCCAGAACATCCAGGCCGATTTGCGCAAGAACATGCCGGTCTGGCGGGAGAAATATCCCGGCGTCGAGAACCTCAAGGTCGCGGTGATGGGCTGCATTGTCAACGGCCCCGGCGAATCCAAGCACGCCGATATCGGCATCTCGCTGCCCGGCACCGGCGAGACGCCGACCGCGCCGGTCTTCGTCGACGGCAAGAAGTCAGCGACGCTGCGCGGTCCGTCGATCGCCGCCGATTTCGAAAAAATGGTTGCCGACTATATCGAGCAGCGGTTTGGACAGCACGGCAAAGCCGCGGCCGAATGAGCCCATGCGGGGGCTGCTCAAAGCCGGTTTGTTCCTGCTCTGCGCGCTGAGTGCCGGACAGGCGCTCGCCGATCCACCGCAATCGCGCTCGGCGGCGAAACGATTGATCGGCCGTGTCTGTGACCTGATCGAGACGCATGCCGAGCGGAACGGCCTGCCGAAGGATTACTTCGCCCGGCTGATCTGGAAGGAAAGCCGCTTCGACCCCAATGCGGTGAGCCCTGTCGGTGCCGAAGGCATCGCCCAGTTCATGCCGGGCACCGCCAAGATGCGCGGGCTGGCCGATCCTTTCGACATCGACCAGGCGATCCCGGCTTCGGCGAAATATCTCGCCGAAATGAAGACCGGCTTCGGCAATCTCGGCCTGGCGGCGGCTGCCTACAATGCCGGCGAGAGCCGCGTTTCGCGCTGGCTGGATTCCGGCGGTTTCCTGCCGATGGAGACCGAGAGCTACGTCTTCGACATCATGGGCGAACCGGCCGACAAGTTCTCCGACAGCGCCTACGCCGGAACGATCGAGCCGCTCGACGCGAAAACCAGCTTTGCCGTCGCCTGCCGCAAGCTGCCGGTGATCATGTCGAGAACCGTGGCCATGGCGTCGATCAATGTGAAGCCATGGGGCGTCCAGGTGGCCGGCAATTTCCGCAGGGGCGCGGCGATCAATCAGTGGCTGCGGGTCAGGAGCCGGTTTCCGGCGCTGCTTTCCGGTCGTGACCCGGTGGTCAGCCGGGTGCGCACGCCGATCGGCCGACGCGGCATCTACGCCGTCAGGATCGGCGTCGACGACCGTGCCGCCGCCAACGTCATCTGCCAGAAACTGCAAAGCGTCGGCGGCGCCTGTATCGTCGTGCGCAACCGATAGGGGGCGACATGACGGCCAAAATCGTCCTGCTTAATGGCGTCGGCAGCGCCGGCAAAAGCTCGATCGCCAGGGCGCTGCAAACAATCGCCACCGAGCCCTTCCTGCATGTCCAGATGGATGCTTTCATCGACATGCTGCCGCCGGCGCTGCAGGATCATGCCGACGGGTTTTCCTTTGAGACCGTGCTGGAAGACGGCAAGCCGTCGGTGGTGATCAGGAGCGGGCCGGTCGGCGCGCGAGCCATGCGCGGCATGCGCCATGCCATCGCCGCCATGGCCGGGCAAGGCAACAATCTCATTGTCGACGACGTGATCTTCAATGACGAGATAGCGGAGCACCGCAAGTTGCTGTCGAGCTTTGACCTGCATCTGGTCGGCGTCATGGCGCCGCTGGAGGTGCTGGAAGCGCGCGAGGCCGCGCGCGCCGACAGGCTGCCTGGCCTGGCGCGCTGGCAATATGGACGCGTCCACAAGGGCATGGACTACGACCTCGAAGTCGACACCAGCCGGCTGACGCCGCTTGAATGCGCCCGTCGCATCCAGGAAAGATTCCGACTATAGTGGCCGGTGTTCTTTTGTTGCAATCATGGCTCTTCCAATCGCCCAAAAGCGATAGTCACCCGTCATGTGCAGGGTCGTGGCGATTAAATATTAATGAGCCCTGCTGTAGCAAAAGAGGTCGATATCTCCGACGAGAGCTTTTTTGCGATCGTCAAAAAGGCGGGGCATAGGGGGCGGTGGCAAATTTCCTTAGACGCGTTGTAAGTGAACTTGAAACGCCGCGCGCCAAACGGCCGTTCGGTTCTGGCTGGCTGTCCGGCTCGATTGGCTTGCTTGCCGGGGTCACCGCCCTGCTGATGGTCATCGTGCTGCGCTACCCGTCGCTTACATCGATGCCGGATCTGGCCCCCATCCACCAGATGCTGTTCTTCAAGCCGGTGCTCTATTTCGTCCTCATCTCCGGCTATATCCTGGCGATCCTCAGCATGACGCTGCGCAGGCAAAAGACGCTCGGCGCGGCAGCGATGTTCACTGTGCTGCTGGCGTCGCTGGTCGGCATGCTTCCGGTGCGCCATCAACTGCACATCGACGGGGTGTTCTTCGGGCTCGATTTCTTCATCCTGAACGCCTTGTTCATGGGTGTGCTGTTCGTCCCGCTCGAACGTCTTTTCGCGCGCAACAAGGATCAGACCGTGTTCCGCGACGAATGGCGCGAGGACCTGTTCTACTATCTGGTCTCGTCGCTGCTGGTGCAGATTTTGACCTACCTGACCTTGGCGCCGTCCAACTTCGTCAATTCACAGGGCGCCCTTGGTTCGGTGCGCGCCTGGGTCCACGGCTTGCCGTGGCTGGTGCAACTGCTGGCGGTGATGTTCCTGACCGACCTTGCCCAGTATTGGGTGCATCGGGCCTTTCATCGCATTCCCTGGCTGTGGAAGTTCCATGCCGTGCACCATTCCGCCAAGTCGATGGACTGGATTGCCGGTGCGCGCATGCATTTCCTGGAAATCATCGTGCTGCGCAGCCTGACGGCCACCCCGATGTTCGTGCTGGGGTTCGATGAATCGGCTATCCAGACGTATATATTGATCGTCTACGTCTATTCGTCGTTCATCCATTCCAACATCGGAACCAGTTTCGGTCCAGTCGAAAAGGTGCTGGTGTCGCCGCGTTACCACCACTGGCATCACGGCCTCGAAAAAGAAGCGATCGACGTAAATTTCGCCATCCATTTCCCGCTGCTCGACCGGCTGTTCGGCACCCATCATATGCCCGAAGGGCGCTGGCCGAACGGCTACGGCATTCACGGACATCCCGTTCCGAACGGATACTGGCAGCAATTCCTCTATCCATTCCGGCGCGGCTAGACTGGAGCCTTTCGCGAAGCGCGCGTGTCACCGCGCCCTGGCGGGGTTAGCCCAATCCATGACAAGCGACAGAGTCCCAGATGCTTGACGGCTACATAATCTGCGGCACGCCGAGAACCGGAAGCACTTTGCTGTGCGGCCTTCTGGCCTCGACGAAAACAGCCGGCGATCCGCACTCATTCTACCGGCGGCAGGACAAAGCGGAATGGGCCGAAGAGTGGAAATTGCCGCATCCCGAGACGATGAGCGCGCATGATTTCGACGTCGCCTATCTCGGTGCGGCAATCAGCGCGGGAAGGGGCGGAACAGGCGTCTTCGGCTTGCGCCTGATGCGGGAAAACCTGGGTGAACTCTCGGCCATCCTCGACCGGATCTACCCAGACCTGCCATCGGACAAAGCACGCTTTGAAAAGGCCTTCGGCCGGATCCTCTACATCCATCTTTCGCGCGAAAACAAGCTGGCGCAGGCGGTGTCGCTGATCAAGGCCGAGCAGACTGGGCTTTGGCACATCGCGCCCGACGGAACCGAGATCGAACGGGTCGCACCGCCGCAGGAACCCCGCTACGATTTCAAGCGGATCCAGCGCGAGCTTGCCGAACTCGAAGCCTATGACGCGGGCTGGAATGTCTGGTTCGCGGAGCAGGGGATCGTCCCGCTGCGCATCGGCTATGAGCGCCTGTCAGCCGATCCGGCAGCGGCATTGTCATCCATCTGCAAGGCCCTGGGCGTTCCGGCGCCGAATGCCGCCGACGTAAAGCCGGGCGTCGCCAAGCTCTCCGACGAGACCAGTCTCGACTGGATGCACCGCTATCGTCTGGACGCGGCGATTTGATCAAGCCCTCTTTACCGTGACCGTTTCGCTGAGCCATGTGCCGATCTTACTGCCGAGGCGGTCGGGCGACACCGGCTTGGGCAGATAGTCGTCCATTCCGGACTCGATACATTTGTCGCGGTCGCCCTTCAGTGCGTGCGCGGTGACGCCGATGATTGGTGTGTGATTGCCACTCGCTGCCTCCGCCGCCCGGATGGCGCGGGTCGCCTCGTAGCCGTTCATCTCCGGCATGGAGACGTCCATGAGGATCAGCTTCGGCCGCAGCGCCCGGTACATCTCGACGGCCGTGCGGCCATTGCTGGCGATGCGGTAGCTGAGGCCAAGCCCATTGAGGATTTGGCCGAACACCAGCTGGTTCACGTCATTGTCCTCGGCGATCAGAATATCGATCGGGCCGTTTGGCGTGGCGATCGATTCAGGCACTGTGGCCGCCGGAATTGCCGGGCCGCGAATGACGGTGAAGGCGGGTGGCGTCACGGGTGCCGCCTGCGGAACGACAGGCTCGCGAACGAACTGGGCCTTGCCGATCTGGGCCCGCGCTTTCTGGATGGCCGAGATGACGGTGCCGAGCAGGATGGCCGAGCGCGCCGGCTTGGTGAGATGCGCGGCGATGCCGAAATCGATGACCATCTTGCCGAAATCGACCTGGTCGACGGAGGTCAGCAGCACCACCGGGATGGCGGAGAGACGGCTGTCGGCGGAAATCGCCTTGGCGACATCGGCGCCGTTCATGCCGGGCATCTGGTAGTCGAGGATGATGCAGTCGACCGCAGCACCGAGTTGGCTGGCCCGGTCTAGAAAGGCGAGGCCGACGGCGCCGCTTTCGGCGGCCGCGCAGTCGAAGCTCCAGCTTCTGAGCTGCTCCAGCAAGATCTCGCGGTTGACCGGGTTGTCGTCGATGACCAGCACGCGGGCGCCGGTGACATCGACCGGCACGATCTCGTTGCGCGTGTCCTGCTGATGCGCCGGCAGCGGCACGGCGAACCAGAACACCGAGCCGCGGCCGATCTCGCTTTCGACGCCGATCTTGCCGCCCATCAGGTCGATGAGGCGGGCGGCGATGGCAAGGCCGAGGCCGGTGCCTTCATGGCGGCGCGTTGACGAGCCGTCGACCTGCGCGAATTTCTCGAACACGTTCTCGAGCTTCTCGGCAGGAATGCCGATGCCTGTGTCCTCGACGCGGACCTTGAGCTGGACGATGCCGTCGACCACCTCGCCGCCGACATCGATCAGCACATGGCCCTTCTCGGTGAACTTCACCGCATTGCCGAGCAGATTGGTGACGATCTGACGAAACCGTCCGGCATCGCCGACGACATGGGCAGGCAGGCGCGGGTCGACACGCACGATCAGCTCGAGGTTCTTTTCGGCGACGCGCGCCGACACCAGTGTGGCCACGTCCTCGACCGCTTCGGCAAGCCGGAAGGGTGCAGGATCGAGCGTCAGCTGACCGGCATTGATCTTGGAGAAATCGAGGATGTCGTTGATGATGGTGAGCAGCGCATTGCCGGACTTGACGATGACTTCGGTGAAGGTCTTCTGGCGCGCGTTAAGCTCGGTCTTGGCGAGCAGTTCGGCCATGCCCAGCACGCCATTCATCGGCGTGCGGATCTCATGGCTCATATTGGCCAGGAATTCCGATTTGGCGCGGTCGGCCGCTTCGGCCTTGAACAAGGATGCGGCGGATTCGGTGAAGGCGCGGCGGATCGCCTTTTCCATCGGCCGGAAGATCCAGAGGGCAACGATGGCAAGAACCGCGAACAGAAGGCCGCTTGCCCACAACAGCAGCCTGTCGCTGGAGGCGTCGGCCAGATGGCGTTCGCCATCCATGGCGGTACGCACACGCACCAGCATCGGCTGGACGAACAGGTCGTTCTGGTTGAGGATTTCGCGCGAACTCCATTCGTCGGTCTGTTGCGCCGCCGACATCAGGTTGAAGTTGCGCACGATGTCGCGCGACGACCAGAACAGGTCGCCGTTGACGGCGGCCGACGAGAGTTCGTCCAGCGTTTTGGCCGATAGGCTCGGCTTGATCGCGGCCAACTCCGCGGACAGTGTTTCGATCTCGCTGGTCAGGCGTTGCGAATGGCCGCGCGCGGCGGCGGCAAGGCCGTCACGGGTTTCGGTGCGCCAGGTCGTGCTGGCGGTTTCGGCAAAGCTGGAGGCGTTGCGCAGGTCGCGGGTGAAGACGACGAGATTGCTGCTCAGCGCGTCGATGTCGTGGCGGAAGGAATTGACGCGATTGAGCGCAAACATCACCGCGGTGGAAGCCAGCGCAAAGATGAGCAATCCCGAGATGTAGCGGATCCGGATCGAGCGGATGAAGAAAGAATATTCCGGCATGCGCAACCCCAACACATACGCATCATTTTAACGGTCGGGATTACGCTTGATTTACATTAAAATTCCGTTCGCGCCTGGCGGGCCGTCAAGATCCTGGCTGCACGTGCCCGGAGTTGGCGCCATAGAGGGTGGCATCGCATTCGCGCATCATGCGCAGTGCTTCTTCCTCGGTCAGGCCAAACTTGCGCATCATGCTCCGGATTTCGGGGCCTACAGCTATCTCCACCGGTCTTGCCTCCTGGCGGGTCTTCCTGGCCTTTCTTGGAAATCAGTTCGTTTCCCGTCTTGACCGGCACATGTTTCGCATCAGCCCTGGCCTGGCCTCACCGTGCTGCGCCAGACCATGGGCGCATGGCAGATCAGGCGGCTGCCAGCCTCCTCCCGCACGCCGGTCGCGAGCCGCACGGCGCGCCTGGCGATCTCCTCGATCGGCGGCGAGAACGTCGTCAGCCGGTAAGAGGCCCAGTCGGCCTGTTCGATGTCGTCAAAACCGATGACGCAGAGATCGCGGGGTACGTTGATGCCAAACTCGTGGCGGGCCGCATCGAGAAAGCCGCACGCAATCAGGTCGGTCACGCAGAACGCCGCATCCGGCCGCTGCCGGCCGGAAAAGAGCCGCCTGGCGCCATCGGCTCCGGTGGCATAGCCGGTGCGGCCCTCGCGCCACACGGTCACCTCCAGCCCTTCCTTCTGCGCGGCGGTAAGGAAGGCGGTTTCGCGGGAGAGCAGGCTGGGCGTGCCGGCAGCCGAGGTCACCAAAGCGGGGCGGGTACAGCCGGCCCGGATGAAGGCATGCAGCGCTGCCTCTGCGGCTGCAGCGTTGTCGACACCGATATTGTGCGGGCCGTCGAAGCGGTCATCGCGATTGATCAGCACCAGCCGCTGGCCGTTCTCAAGACAGGTGCGGATCAGCAACTGCGGCGGCGAGCCGGACAGAACGATGCTCGCATCGGCGCGATAGTTCAGCGTGTTGCGCAGCGCCTGGTCGACATGGTGGCTGGGGCCGGAGGTGTTGAACACCATGGCCATTTTGCCGGCGTCCCGCAGATGTTGGGTCAGCGCCTTCTGCAGGCGGGCATGATAGGGCGTGTCGCCATCGGCAACGATGAGGCAGACGATGCCGGTCGAAGCCCGCATCAGGCCGCGAGCCAGATGGTTGACGTGATAGCCGAGTTGCTCGGCCGCCAGCATCACCCGTTCGCGGGTTTCCCCGGAAACGGAAGCGCCGGGCGTGAAGGTACGTGACACGGCCGAGCGCGAAACCCCGGCGAGGTCGGCAACCTGCTGGGCGCTGGAAAAACCGGTGCGGATTCTCGGAACCGTCAAGCGAACGCTCTCGCTGCTGTTTTCGTGATTCTTTGCACGCCCGTGCAATGTAATGCAACTCTTCTGCCATTGCCACCCACCGCACTTGACAGGCATGGCGGAATGCAACAGCTTTGCACAGCCGTGCAATACAAGCCGGCTCAAGAGTGGCATCGGAGGAATACCCTGTCCATTTCGCCGAAGACGGCATTGAGGGCGCGACTGTCCGGACCGGCTGCATGAGCAGGGCGGCGGCGCATCCGAAGGCGGACCGGCTGTCCGAGGCCGAGATGGACAGGCGTGCCGAGGTCTGCCGGAAACTGCTTGTCACGGCCGGGCAACTGGCGATGGAAGGCTATGCCCGGCAGGGCGCCGTCCAGCCGGTGGCGATGAAAGGCCCGCAGGATTTTCTCACTGAAACCGACGGCAAGGTCGAGGAGCACATCCGCGCGACGCTGGCAGACGCTTTTCCGCAGGACGGGTTTTTGGGCGAGGAAGGCGGTGGCATCGGCTCTGCCCGCATGTGGGTCGTCGACCCCATCGACGGCACCGCCAATTTCATGCGCGGTATTCCGCATTTCTGCATTTCGATAGCTTTCGTCGAGGACGGCCGCAGCGAGATCGGCGGCATTGCCAATCCGGCCATCGGCGAAACGTACTTTGCCCGTCGCGGGCACGGCGCGACGCGCAATGGCGCGCCGATCCATGTGTCGCCGACGCAAGCGTTCGACCGCGCCTTTGTCGAGTTCGGCTGGTCGCCCAGGATTCCCAATCGCGACTATCTGGACAAGGTGAGCCTTGTCTGGGCACTCGGCGCCAATGTGCGGCGCTCCGGCTCCGGAGCGCTTGGGCTGGCCTATGTGGCCGACGGCCGCTCGGATGCCTATGCCGAGCTGCACATCAATTCGTGGGACTGCCTGGCCGGATTGCTGCTGGTGGAGGAGGCCGGCGGCCGTGTGAACCGGTTCCTCGACGGCGACGGCATGGCGAAGGGCAATCCCGTGCTTGCGGCAGCACCCGGTGTCGCGGCGACATTGTCCCAGGTGATCGGAGTGCCGCTCGACGACGGGTAGATCGTTTCCAGTGAGAAGACAGGGAGGAATATCGATGAAGACATTTGACAGTAAGCAAGGCTTGCGCGCCGCCTGGCTTGGCCTTGGCGCGGCGCTGGCCATGTTCGGATTGGCGGGTGCCGCCCAAGCGGCCGACCGCGGCCTCACAATGTATTGCGCCGTCGACGAGGCCTGGTGCCGGGCGATGGCGACCACCTACCAGAAGGAGACGGGCGTCAGCGTCGACATGACCCGCATGAGCGCCGGCGAAATCTACGCCCGCCTCCGGGCCGAGAAGGACAATCCGCAAGCCGATATCTGGTGGGGCGGCACCGGCGACCCGCATCTGCAGGCGGCGGAAGAGGGCCTCACCCAGGAATACAAGTCGCCGCAACTGGCAAACTTGCGCGACTGGGCGCTGAAGCAGGCCGACAGGTCGAAGAACCGCACGGTCGGCATTTATCTCGGTGCGCTCGGCTACGGCTATAATGAGGAAGATCTGAAGCAGCGCGGGCTGACCGCGCCGGCGTGCTGGGCCGATCTGGTCAAGCCGGAATTCCAGGGCGAGATCGAGATGGCCGACCCGAATTCATCGGGCACGGCCTGGACCGTGCTTGCCACCATCGTCCAGCTGATGGGCGAGGACAAGGCATTCGACTATCTCAAGCAGCTCAACAAGAACATCGCCGAATACACCAAGGCAGGGGCCGCGCCGGCGCTCGCCGTCGGCAAGGGCGAGACGCTGATCGGCATCTCCTTCCAGCACGACGTCATCAACGCGGCCAAGCAGAACCCGGCGGTGAAGGTGGTTTCGCCTTGCGAGGGCACCGGCTTCGAGATCGGCTCGATGAGCATCGTGACGGGCGCCAAGCATGTCGAAGAGGCGCAGAAATTCTACGACTGGGCGCTGAGCCCGGATGCGCAGAAGCTCGCGGCGCCGAACGGCAGCTTCCAGATCCCGTCGAACACCGCCACGCCGGTGCCGCCCGAGGCGCCGGACCTCTCGAAGATCAAGCTGATCGACTACGACTTCGCCAAATACGGCTCGTCGGCCGAACGCAAGCGACTGTTGAAGAAGTTCACCGACGAGGTCCGCAATGGCGGCTGAGCGCGTTCTTTTGCGCTCACTCTAGCATCTGAGCGCCGGCTGCCCTTCGCTGCAGCCGGCGCACCATCCTTTGGCAACAGAAAGACATTGAATGGCCGCGGCCGGTTCCATGGTCAGTTCCGCTCCTGGACGCAGCGCGCTCGCCTGGGTAATGGCCGCGTGGGCGAGCTTCGTGCTCTTGCCTTGGTACAAGGTCGAAGGCGGCTTCCTGTCGTTCGACTGGCTGGCACAGCCGGCGGATGCGACACCGGCCATCATCCTGGCGCTCGGTGGCCGGCCCTGGCTGTTGCCGCTTGTCCTGCCGCTTCTGCTGGCGAGCTGGCTGGTGGCGCGCAATAACCCCAAGAGCCTTGCGGTTGCAGGCGCGGCGGGCCTGCTGTGGCTGGCCATCGAAGGCTTTTCCATCATCCATTCGGGCTGGGGATTTGGCTTGCTTACCCGGATCGCCGGCACGCCGGGACCGATGCAGCCGGGGCTTGGCTGGGGCGCGGCGCTCTATGCCGTGGCGATGCTGATGTTCATCGCCGAGGCGCTCGCCGCGCGGGGATGGTGCAAGGGCGACCGTTTCGTCGTCGGCTCGCTCTCAATCGTGATTGCTTCGCTGATCCTGTTCGTCGCCTATCCGCTGCTGTCGATCCTCACCTCGGCCATCAAGGACAATGACGGCAATGTCGTGCCGGCGCTGTTCGTCGAAAAGATCTTCAGCGCCAACATATGGAGCCTGCGCTGCCTCTATGGCGAGGGCTCCTGCGGCGTGGCGTGGAACACGGTGGCGATTGCAGTCCTCGTCGGCTTTTTCTGCACGGCGCTTGGGCTGGCTCTGGCGCTGATTGCGCTTCGCACCAAGCTGCCGGCCAAATGGCTGCTGCGCGGCCTGTCCATCCTGCCGATCATCACGCCGCCCTTCGTCATCGGCCTGGCGCTGATCCTGCTTTTCGGCCGCGCCGGCATCGTCACCAACCTCATGTCGGTGCATCTCGGCATTCCGCGCAGCCGCTGGATCTACGGCATGGCCGGCATCACCATCGCGCAGGTGCTGGCCTTCACGCCGATCGCCTTCCTGGTTCTGGTCGGCGTGCTGCAAGGGGTCAGCCCAAGCATGGAGGAAGCATCACAAACCCTGCGCGCCAGCCGCTGGCGCACGTTTCGCACCGTCACCTGGCCGTTGATCCGGCCGGGGCTGGCCAGCGCCTTCCTGATTTCGTTTATCGAGAGCATGGCCGATTTCGCCAATCCGCTGGTGCTGGGCGGAAACTTCAACGTGCTGTCGACCGACATCTTCTTTGCAGTGGTCGGTGCGGCGCACGACCAGGGCCGCGCGGCGGTGCTGGCGATCGTGCTGTTGATGTTCACGCTGGCAGCCTTCGTCATCCAGCGCCGCTGGATCGGCAGCCGCAGCTACGTCACCGTCGCAGGCAAGGGCGATGGCGGTGTATCGGCGACGCTGCCCAAGGCCTTGCGGATCGGCTGCTACGCCGCCGTCGTTCCGTGGCTGGTTCTGACCATCGTGGTCTACGGCATCATCCTGGGCGGCGGTTTCGTGCAATCGATCGGGCGCGACAACACGCCGACGCTCGAATATTTCCTCACCGCCTTTTCGATCGAGAAAGGCGTCAATGGCTGGTTTTTCAGCGGCTCGGCCTGGCCGTCGCTGCTGATGACCATCGGCCTGGCGCTGGTGGCGATGCCGTTCACCGCGGCGCTCGGCATCCTGACGGCCTATCTGCTCGACCGGCAGCGTTTCGCCGGGCGCACCATGTTCGAATTCCTGGCCATGATGAGTTTCGCCATTCCCGGCACGGTGATCGGCGTCAGCTATATCCTTGCCTTCAACGTGCCGCCGGTGCAATTGACCGGCACCGGGCTGATCATCGTCATCTCCTTCATCTTCCGCAACATGCCGGTGGCGATCCGTGCCGGGCTCGCCAATCTGGGCCAGATCGACAAGAGCCTGGACGAGGCATCGCTGACGCTTGGGGCGCGGTCTTTTGCTACCTTGCGGCGGGTGATCCTGCCGATCCTGAAGCCGGCGATCGTGACCGCGATGATCTACAGTTTCGTGCGCGCGGTGACGGCGGTCAGCGCCGTCATCTTCCTGGCGAGCGGCCGGTTCAACCTCGCCACGGTCTACATTGTCGGGCGCGCAGATGTCGGCGAATACGGCATCGCGATTGTCTATTCGGCGGTGATGATCGTCGTCATGATGGTCATCCTCATCGGCATCCAGCTGCTGGTCGGCGAACGCCGGCTCGGCCGGCGCCGGCCTGGTCCGGAAGCCGTTGTGGCAGCAATCTGATGGGGAGAAGCGGCGTGGATCAGACGGCGAAGACTGCTGCCCCGGTTGCGACGGACAGGCCAGCGGTGCGGTTCGAGGGCGTCACCAAGAAATACGGCGCGGTGATCGCCGTCGACAATGTCAGCTTCGACATCGCGGCGGCCAGTCTGGTGACGCTGCTCGGGCCCTCGGGTTGCGGCAAGACGACGACGCTGCGGCTGATCGCCGGGCTGGAACAGACCAGCACCGGGCGCATCCTGATCGACGACAAGGACGTCACCTTGCTGTCCGCCGCCGAGCGAGATGTCTCCATGGTGTTCCAGTCCTATGCGCTGTTCCCGCACATGAACGTGATGGAGAATGTCAGCTACGGCTTGCGGGCTATGGGGCTTGGCAAGGCGCAGGCAGCCGAGCGCGCCGCCGAAAAGCTGTCGCTTGTCGGCCTGTCCGGCTACGAGAAGCGCCAGCCGAGCGAGTTGTCCGGCGGCCAGCAGCAGCGCGTCGCGGTGGCGCGCGCCATCGTGCTGGAGCCGAAGGTGCTGTTGTTCGACGAGCCGCTGTCCAATCTCGACGCCAAGCTGCGCCGGCGGGTGCGCGACGAAATCCGCGGTCTCCAGCAAGATCTGGCGCTGACCATGGTCTATGTCACGCATGACCAGGAAGAGGCGCTCGCCGTCTCCGACCGCATCATCGTCATGAACGCCGCTCGCGTCGCCCAGGACGGCACGCCGCGCGACCTCTACAACGAGCCGACCAACCGTTTCATCGCCGACTTCATGGGCGACGCCAATCTGCTCGATGTCGAGGTGCTTTCCAGCAATGCGACCAGTGCAAGGGTCAAGGTCGGACCCTTGCTGCTCGACATGCCGGGTCGCGGTAACGCTCCGGGGCCGGCGATCCTCGCTGTGCGCCCGAATGCCGTGCGCATCTTGCCCGGCCAGCCAGCGGGCACCATGAAGGGCCAGGTGGTCAAGAGCTCGTATCTCGGCGACCACATGGAATACCGAATCGCGATCAGCGATCCGGCGGTCGAACTGTTCGCGACATCGCCTGATGTCACACCCGCCGTGGCGGAAGGGACGATGGTCGGGATCGATTTCGATCCGGCGAAGATCGTGCTGATCAAAGACGATTGAACGCGCCGGGAAAGCACCTTCGAAAAAATCCAGCCTGAATGTCACACCGGCCGGTCTTGTCTCGTCATGATGGCGTACCCAACACAAGGACTGCAATCATGACCGCCAAAATCGACCTCTTCGCCGCCGCCCCTGCACTGATCAAGCAGTGGCAGCGCGCATCGACCGAACTCTCTGTCGCCGCCGGGCTCGAGCACAGCCTCAACGAGCTGGTGAAGCTTCGGGCGTCGCAGATCAATGGCTGCGCCAACTGCATCAATCTGCATGCCACCGAAGCGCGCGAGAATGGCGAGACCGAGCAACGCATCTATCTGCTGCCGGCCTGGCGCGAAGCGCCCTGCTACAGCGACCGCGAGCGTGCCGCGCTCGGCTGGACCGATGCGCTGACGCGCCTCTCGGAAGGACAGGACCGCGAAAGCGCCTATGATGATCTTAAGGCGCATTTCACCGAGGAGGAGCAGGTGAAGCTCACCGTATTGATCAACATCATCAATGGCTGGAACCGCATCGCCGTTGGCTTCGGGCTCTACACCGACGCAGCAACGATACGCGCCAGCGCCAAGGCGGCCTGATGACGGCGACGGCACCCGACGACGCGGCAGCGGGCTTCGGCCCGCTGCGTCCGAAGCTGATGCGGGTCGCCTATCGCATGCTGGGCTCGGTGAGCGACGCCGAGGATGTCGTGCAGGATGCCTTCATCCGCTGGATGGGGACCGACCGCTCGCAGGTTCGCGAGCCAGAAGCGTTCCTGCGCCGCACGGTGACGCGGCTTTGCCTTGACCAGCTCAAATCCACGCGGCGCCAGCGCGAGACCTATATCGGCCCTTGGCTGCCCGAGCCGATCGTCGAAGAGGACGATCTTGAAGATGTCACCTTGCCGCTGATGTTGGCGTTGGAGCGGCTTTCGCCGCTCGAGCGGGCGGCCTTTCTGCTGCACGATGTGTTCGGGCTGGAATTCGAGGAGGTCGCGACCGCCATCGAGCGCGATTCAGCCGCCTGCCGCCAGCTTGCCGCTCGCGCACGGGGCCATGTCCGCGAGGCGCGGCCTCGCTTCAAGGTGGAGAAGCAGCGTGGCCTGGAGATCGCCGAAGCCTTTTTCGCGGCATCGCGCAGCGGCGACATGCAGGCGCTCGGCGCGCTGCTGACGGAAGATGTCAGCGCTCATGCCGATGGCGGCGGCAAGCGTCCGGCGGCTTTGGCGCCGGTGCTGGGCTTCGACGCCGTCATGAAGCAATACGCGCAAGTCGCGGCCTGGCTGCGCGACAATCGCTCGACGCTGGTGCGCATCGGCTTCGTCAATGGACTGCCGGGGTTCGTCACCCAGGAGGCCGATGGCGAACTGCAGACGACCGCGCTTGACATCGAGGACGGGAAGATCGCGGCCGTCTATGTCATGCGCAATCCCGACAAGCTCAGGCATCTGCGTTAGACCCGATTGAATCGGAGCGAAATACCGGTTCGGCCCGCCTCCAAAAGCCGGCCCTTCCTGTGTGCGACCCGCAGGACGATGTCAGGGCCCTTTGCCGCTGCCGCCACCGGCCTCTAGGATGCCTTCTCGCCGTCACGTGGCTGGATCAGCCTGCGCGCGGCATCTGCTCCTGCCGCAAGGAAGCGATCCGACAATTCGGTCCCTGCCACCGCGCGGGCCAGTTGAAGCGCGCCGATGAGGGTCGCAAAGACGCCCATGGCAACGCCTTCCGGATCCCTGGCCTGCGGAAGCGCTGCAGACAACTGGCGCACCAAAACCAGCAGGCGTTCGGTGTAGACTTGGCGCGTTTCGAGCGGCTGACGCGCGAGTTCCGGGAGCAGCGCGGCGTTGGCGCAGCCCGTTCCCGGATTGTCCCGGTGCCCGGCTGACAGATACGCCGCTATCCCCATCTCCGGACCACCGGCGGCCAATACCTCTTGCAGTTGCTGCACCTGGCTCTCTAGCGCCGCTACCAGGCTTTCACGCACAAGCTCCGCCTTGGATTGGAAATGCGGATAGAAGGCTCCGTTCGTCAGCCCGGCGTCGCCCATAATGGCTGCCAGTCCGGACGCGGCGATGCCGTCACCGCGAAAACGCTGGGCTGCGACCTCGACGATGCGATCGCGGGAGGCGTCCTTTCGGCCCTTTTCGTAGCGCATGGCGGCTCTTCCTTTCTGCTATTGCATTAGGAGTGTAATGTGATATTACGATCATAATTCAATCGACGGCAAAAAGCTAGCCCTCATGTCTCTGGAGTATCAAATGAATACCCTTTCGGGAAGAACCGCAGTCGTGACCGGAGCCTCTTCGGGCATCGGCCGCGCAAGTGCCGAGGCCTTGGCCGGGGCGGGGTATACCGTCTTCGGGACAAGCCGCAGCAAGGCCGGCAACGGCCCGGCGCAGGTGTCCATGCTGACCTGCGACGTGACCGACGGGGAGTCGGTCAGCGCCCTGGTTTCAACCGTGCTGGCCCAGACCGGCCGCATCGACCTCTTGGTCAACAATGCCGGTGTCGGCCTGCTTGGCGGCGCCGAGGAATCTTCGGTCGAACAGGTCCAGGCTCTGTTCGACGTCAATCTGTTCGGCGTCATGCGCATGACCAATGCGGTGTTGCCGTCGATGCGGCGCCGCGGCCAAGGGCGCATGGTCAACATCGGCTCGATTCTGGGATTGGTGCCCGCGCCATACTCAGCGCACTACTCGGCGGTCAAGCACGCGCTGGAGGGCTATTCGGAATCGCTCGATCATGAGGTTCGCGCCTTCAACATTCGCGTCTCGGTCATCGAGCCGGCATTCGTGCGCACCGTCTTCGACCAGAACGGCATCGAGCCGGATTCCCTGTTGAAGGACTACGATCAGGCGCGCGCCGTTCTCAAGGCGCTGCTTGCCGATGTGATGCCCAAGGCCGATCGCCCGGAAGTGGTGGCGGATGTGGTCGTCAAGGCAGCGACCGACGCCCGTCCGCGACGGCGCTATACCGCAGGGAAGGCAGCGAGCCAGGTCAGCCTGCTGCGCCGCTTCGCCCCCGCGGGGATGTTCGACAAGACCTTGCGCAAGCAGTTCCGCCTGCCGGTCTGAACAACGGTGGGACGGAGAATTTCACACACAAACGGCACACCAACGGACACTCTCAGAAAGTCACTGCCATGAAGGCATTCGTTGTCGATAAATATAGCAAGAAAGGCATTTTGCGGCTGGCCGAGATGCCGGAGCCGGAGCTGCTGGACAATGACGTCCTGGTCGAGGTACATGCCGCCGGGGTGAACCTGCTGGATTCCAAAATCAGGACCGGCGAATTCAAACTCGTCCTTCCCTATCGCCGGCCCTTCATCCTCGGTCACGACGTTGCCGGGAGGGTTGTCAGGGTGGGCTCGAAAGTCCGCAAATTCAAACCCGGCGACGCCGTCTATGCGCGGCCGCGCGACGGCCGGATCGGGACATTCGCCGAATTCATCGCAATCGATGAAGCCGACGTGGCGCTGAAGCCGGCGAACCTCAGCATGGAAGAGGCAGCCTCGATCCCGCTGGTCGGTCTGACCGCCTGGCAGGCTCTCATCGAGAGGGCGGGTCTGAAGGCAGGCCAGAAGATCTTCATCCAGGCTGGCTCCGGCGGCGTGGGGACATTCGCCATCCAGTTGGCAAAGCATCTCGGCGCGATCGTTGCGACAACAGCGGGCGCGGCAAGCAACGATCTGGTCAGGGATCTCGGCGCCGATGTCGTCGTCGACTACAGGAAGGACGACTTCGAGAAAATCCTGTCGGGCTACGACGTCGTCCTGAACAGCCAGGACGCCAAGACGCTTGAGAAATCCCTGACTGTGCTGAAACCGGGTGGGAAGCTCATCTCGATTTCCGGTCCTCCGGATCCCGAATTTGCCAGGAAACAGGGACTGAACGTGGTGCTAAGGCTGCTGCTGCGGCTGCTGAGCCGTGGTATCAGGACCAAAGCCAAGCGCCGGGGCGTGGGATTTTCGTTCCTGTTCATGTTGGCGCAAGGTGAGCAGCTGAGCAAAATCACGTCCCTCATCGAAGATGGGGCGATTCGCCCGGTCGTCGACAGGGTCTTTCCTTTTGAAGCGACCAATGAGGCGCTGGCTTACGTCGAAACAGGACGCGCCAAGGGCAAGGTCGTCGTCAAGGTCAGATAGCGCGCCCAGTTGCCTTGGGGCATTTGAGAGACACCAAGCAAGGCAGCGCAAGGCCGACAAATTCCGAAAACGGTTCGGCATCCGATTGCCCAAACCTCAGTTGTTGCGGATTGCCACGAAGCTTGCCGCTGCCTTCAGCAAGGCTGCCTGTTCACCGTAAGGCTCAAGCAATTCATGGGCCTGCTTGACCAGCCCATGGAGCTGGCTGCGCGCCCAGTTCGCGCCATGCAGCGCGACCAGCGTCGCCTTGCCGGCGGCTGCGTCCTTGCCGGTCGCCTTGCCCATCTGGCTGGCATCGGCGGTCAGGTCGAGCAGGTCGTCGGCAAGCTGGAAGGCAAGCCCGACCGCCGAGCCGAATTCGGCCAGCCGGTCGCGGTCCTGCGGTGCGGCGCCGGCAATGATCGCGCCGGCTTCGCAGGCGAAGCGGATCAGCGCGCCGGTTTTCATCGCCTGCAGCCGGATAATGCCGGCTTCGTCCGGCCTGTTGCGCTCGGCTTCGAGGTCGAGCGTCTGCCCGCCAACCATGCCCCCGGTGCCAGCCGCGCGCGCCAGCGCCAGCACCAGCGCCGCCCTGCGCTCCGCCGGCAGCGCCGTCGCCTCATCGGCGAGGACATCGAAGGCAAGCGTCAGAAGCGCATCGCCGGCAAGTATGGCGGTAGCTTCATCGAAGGCCTTGTGCACGGTCGGCTGGCCGCGGCGCAGATCGTCGTCGTCCATGGCAGGCAGATCGTCATGGATCAGCGAATAGCAATGCACGCATTCGAGCGCCGCCGCCACGCGCATCGCCGCCTCGCCATCGGCGCCAAAAAGGGCGGCACTTTCCATGACCAGGAAGGGGCGCAGCCGCTTGCCGCCGTTCAGCACGCCATGGCGCATGGCCGCCATCAGACGCTCCGGTCGGGCGATCTCGCCGGCAAGCGTGCGGCCGTCGAGCAGCAGCCTGAGCCCGGCCTCGATCGCCGCCGCCCGCCCCAGAAGTGCGGCCTCAAAGGCCAATTGCTCGTCTTTCGTCATGGCCGGGAGCGGTAGCCGACACTCAGACGTTGCGCAAGAAGCCTCGCGCCATTATGCCGGAGGCGGGAGAGTGGCGCGGGTGGGGGCGGCTTGACGGAACCGATCGTCGATCATGAAACCGAAGGGTTTGAGATGGCGCGACCAAGGCGCGTGAACCGCGCCGGTCTGAAGCGCCTGGCACGGCGCGGCCTGGTCGTCGCCGTCGTGCTGGCGGCGATACCCGTTGTGCTGACCTTCCTTTATTTGCCGTCCTTCGTGCATCCGATATCGACCTTGATGGTCAAAGACCTCGCGACCTTTTCCGGCTACGACCGGCGCTGGGTGTCGATCGACGATGTGTCGCCGGTGCTGGCCAATTCGGTGATCATGTCGGAGGACGGTCAGTTCTGCTTCCATCGCGGCATCGATCTCGGCGAATTGCGCGGCGTCGTCGACGATGCGCTGGCCGGCGAGGCGACGCGCGGCGCCTCGACCATCACCATGCAGACGGTGAAGAACCTTTTCCTGTGGTCGCGGCCGCTGGGCTCGGTGCGCAAGGTGGTCGAACTGCCGCTGGCCGTCTATTTCGACGCGGTGATGTCGAAACGGCGGATCATGGAGATCTACCTCAACATCGCCGAATGGGGGCCGGGCGTTTACGGCATCGAGGCGGCGGCCCAGCATCATTTCGGCGTTTCGGCCAAACAGCTGTCGCGGCGGCAGGCGGCATTGCTGGCCGTCTCGCTGCCCAATCCGATCGCCCGCAATCCGGCCAAGCCCGGTCCGGGTCTGCGGCGGCTGGCGTCGCTGATCGAACGCCGCGCCGGCCGTTCGGGCGCGTATGTCGGTTGTCTTGATTAGGTAGAACCGCTGCCAGTTCAAAAAAAATCGCCACGGTGCTGGCCAAAACGGCGCAGGGCGTGTATAGGCACCCGACTTTCTCAGATTATGGCCCTGACGCGGCCCTTTCACGAGGGCTATCGGGGCATTTTGACCATGTAGTGGAGCATATCCATGGCCGTTCCGAAACGAAAAACCTCTCCGTCCAAGCGCGGCATGCGCCGCTCGGCCGACGCTCTCAAGGCCCCGACCTATGTCGAGGACAAGAATTCCGGCGAAATGCGCCGCCCGCACCATATCGACCTGAAGACCGGCATGTATCGCGGTCGCCAGGTGCTGACGCCCAAGGAAAGCTGAGACCAGCTTTCGAAGGGTTTGAATGCCAAAAGAACCGGCCATTGGCCGGTTTTTTTGCGTTTGGTGCGCGTCGCGCCGCCAACTATGCCAAAGACCGGGCGTCCGTGGCGATACAAGCTCCGGCGGCGGTGCTGTATTGAGTGATGCCTTGTCGCGGCGCTTCCGCGCGATGATCGGCCGGCTTCAGAGGGACCGCATGACCAAGCTCACCACAGCACCGCGCGATATCTTCCAGACCTTCATGAACTTCCCGCTGGTCGAGGACCTCGATGCGCTGAAGGCGGATGTCGCCATCATCGGCATGCCTTACGGCAGTCCCTACACGATCGACGAGTTGGTCAACGACCAGACCAACGCGCCGACGGCGGTGCGGCGCGCCTCGCAGCGCATCAGCCTCGGGCTCGACCGCTATGATTTCGACATTGGCGGAACCCTGTTCGACGGGCAGGACGTCAAGGTGGTCGATGTCGGCGATGTCCCCGGCGATGCCGCCGGCGGCCACTACAGGTTGGCCGAAGCGGCGATCCGAAAGATCCGCGTCGCCGGCGCCTTGCCGATCACCATTGGCGGCGATCACGGCGTTCCGATCCCGATCCTGCGGGCGCTTGACGGCGAAGGGCCGATCACCCTGGTTCAGATCGATGCCCATCTCGACTGGCGCGACAATGTCAACGGGGTCAGGGAAGGCTATTCCAGCCCCATCCGCCGCGCTTCGGAGATGGCGCATATAGCCGGGATTTTCCAGCTCGGCATCCGCGGCCAGGGCAGCGCCCGGCTCGAGGAGGTCGAGGCGGCCCGCGCCTACGGCTCCAACATCGTCACCGCCAATGAATGGCAGGATATCGGTACGGCGGCGCTGCTCAAGGGCATCCCGGACCGTGGCCGCTATTACCTGACCATCGATGCCGACGGTCTCGATCCCGCTGTCATGCCGGCGGTCGAAGGGCCGGCGCCTGGCGGCATCAGCTACCGGCAGACGATCGAACTGATCAAGGGGCTGTTCGCCAAGGGACGTGTCGTCGGCATCGACATCGTCGAGATCGCGCCGGCGCGCGACGTCAACGAGATCACCTCGATGACCGCCGGCCTTTTCATCCTCAACGCTATCGGCGCCGCCGTGCGGACAGGCCAGTTCAAGCGCTGAATCCGGCGTGTCGGTGGTCAGCCGGGGCAACTGTGGCTGACAGGGTTGTTTCGCGCGGTCTTTTTCCGTGTTTGCGGGCGCTAGCGAAAAATCTTGACGGCGTGCCTGCGGGGCATTCTACAGAAGGTGCCCCCATTGTTTAGGCAATTCCTTGGGAAACCGCTTTCCTGGAATTGCTAGAGGAGACGCCTGATGTTCGGTGCCATCCCGCTGCTGATCGTGCCCTTCGTGGCCTACAATCTCGGACTCCTCGGAATATTCGGCAGCGGCGACGATCCGTGGGCGACCGAGATCTTCTCGTTCAGCATGATGTCGGGCGGGGTGTTCTCGATGACGCTCGGCGACCTGATGGTGGTGATCGGGCTGATCTTCCTGTTCCTCGAAATGGTGAAGTCGGTGCGCACCACGAACGCCTCGATCATGGACCATCTGTTGTCGACGCTGGTCTTCGTGGCGTTCCTGGTCGAGTTCCTGCTGGTGAAGGGCGCGGCGCACTCCGTCTTCTTCACGCTGATGGTGATCGCCTTGTTCGATGTGCTGGCCGGGTTTTCGGTGTCGATGCGGTCGGCGAGTAGAGACATAAATTTGAACTAGCCGCCTTCGTTGGATGGTCGCATCCGTTCGCGATTGGCGTGGCTGCTCTTTCTGGTCGTCATCCCGGGGTCTGCGCCGCGTAGCTTCGCTCCTGCTTCGCCCTGGGATGACGAAGCTCCCCCTCAGCCCGGATCGGCGGTGAAGCCGGCGGCTTCGATGCCGGCGATGGCGGCGGCTTCGTCATTGTCCGACGTATCTCCCGAAATTCCGACGGCGCCGATGACGGCGCCTGCCTTGTCG
The DNA here is from genome assembly GCF_040321695.1 of Mesorhizobium sp. M0292. Taxonomy (NCBI): domain Bacteria; kingdom Pseudomonadati; phylum Pseudomonadota; class Alphaproteobacteria; order Hyphomicrobiales; family Phyllobacteriaceae; genus Mesorhizobium; species Mesorhizobium sp. M0292. Next base: position 44,942 of record NZ_JAMYSB010000010.1, on the reverse strand, counting down.
CGGATCAGCACGCCGCCGACGACCGGCAATACGCGTCCACCCGAGACGTCGGAAATGCCGGCGACGAGATGCGGCCGCTCCTTGGCGAAAGCCTCGACACGGCGCGAGCCCATGCCGATGGCCAGCGCCCCATAGGCCTTGCCGGCCGACATTTGCGGGCGCAGGAACGAGGCGCCGTCCTGACGCTGGAAGGCGACGAGATGCGAGCCGGCATCCAGCACGGAAACGCCGAGCGGTTTGAGCTTCATCTCGGCGCCCTTGGCGAAGGCGGCGTCGATGATGTGCTTGGCTTTTTCGAGGGTCAGTGCGGTCATGGCTGTCTCCTGATCAAAACGCGTCAATCATCGACCTGACATGCGGGATGCGAAATCCCGGTTGCGGTTGAAATTGCTTCGCGCGGGAAAGCGGAAATGACGAGCATTGCTGATCGTGGCACATGGCGGATACGATCCGCCGGCATCCAGATCGGGCGTCGATGAAGAAGGCCGCGCTATTTTTTCTTGGCTCGGGGCGCTTTCTTGACCGGAACGGCAGGGGCGTTGGCGAGGTCTTCCGCTTCCTTGGCAAGGCGCAATGCCCGGAGCTTGTTGGTCTTGGCCTGGCGGGCGTCGGCCTCGGCGACATACTCCGCCATCGCCTTTTGCCGCACCGTGGCTGCCTCTTCCTGCTTCTTGAAACGCATATCTGCCCTGGCGCGGGCAGTATCCTTAGAGTTCTCGACCAAGAGCGTTATCCAATCCCGTAAATTATGTTTTTCAGCCCCTTGATAGCAGAGCCGGCCTGATAATGGGGAAATAAGTTGGTCAAGCGGCCGGGGCCTCGATGCCGCTCGACGCCTTGCGGGCTACCACCGCCTCATATCCGGCCTGCAATGTAGCGCGGACGGAAGGCTGCGCGGGTGGGGCGACAGGCATGCCCAGATGGTCGTGGCGCAACTCGTCCATGAACTGCTCCCACATTGGCGGTCCGCCTTTCTCCAGCAGCTCGGCGCGGATCGAAAGCTCCTCGCTCACCGGCAGCCAGACGCGGCCCCAAGCGCCGAGATGCGCCATGATCGGCACCAGCGTGATAGCCATCTCGGTCAGGCTGTAGATCGCCTTCTGCTTGTGCGAGGGGTCGTCGGCCTTGGTCAGCATGCCGAGTTCCATCAGCCGCTTCAGCCGGTCGGCCAGGATGTTGGAAGCGATGCCCTCGATCGAGCCGTTGAGCAGTTCGCGAAAGTGGCGTTTGCCGCCAAAAATCATGTCGCGCAGGATGATCAGACTCCAGCGATCGCCGAATACTTCCAGCGACAGATTGATAGGGCATCCCGAGCGGTGTTCGGTTTTCATCCGACTCTCCTCAAAAACCAGTTGCATTATCGTATCAGTTTTATTATCGTGCAACCGATTGCAAAACGCAATCAGTTTGGTTGGCCTTTGATTGGCCGATGCGAGGAGAGTCCCATGACAAGGGCCGCAGCACCCGAAATCGTCTCCCAGACGTTTGGCGATCCCGGAGATCCAGCCATTCTGCTGATCATGGGCGCCATGGCCTCGATGCTCTGGTGGCCGGAGGCGCTCTGCAAAAAGCTCGCCGGCGAACGCTTCGTGATCCGCTACGACAATCGTGACACCGGCCTGTCGACCAAATATACGCCGGGCGAGCCGCCGTATACGTTCGACGACATGGCGGACGATGCGGTGCGCGTCCTCGACAGTTGCGGCATCGGCAAGGCGCATGTGATCGGGATGTCGATAGGCGGCATGATCGCGCAACGATTGGTGTTGAAACATCCCTTGCGTATCATCTCGCTGACCGTAATCAGCAGTTCGCCGGTGGGGATCGATACATCGCACCTGCCGGGGACGACCGAGGCCTATATGGAGCACTCGGCCGATGGCGCCAAGGTCGATTGGTCGGACCGCGACCAGGTGATCGGCTTCGTCGTCAAGGATGCGCGTGCGATCGCCAGCACCGCGCATCCCTTCGACGAGAAGGCGATGCGCGCGTTCGTCCAACAGGACTACGACCGATCCGGCGGCTTCCTGAGCGCGACTAACCATTTCATGCTGAAGAGCTGCGAGGATCTGAAAGGACGCCTGCGCGAGATCAAGGTTCCGCTGCTCGTCATTCACGGGACATCGGATCCGATCTTTCCGGTCGAGCATGGCGCAGCCCTTGCCGACGCTGTTGCCGGCGGGCGGCTTGTCCGCGTCGAAGGCGGTGGCCACGAACTGCATCCCGACGACTGGGGCACGATCGTTGCCGCCATCGTCACGCATACCAAGCCCTGAAGGCAGTCTCGAACCTTGACACATTCGCCTCACGGAAATAGTTAAGTAAATGCTTCAGTGTTGGCGCTGGCTGGCACCGCTCCAGTATCGACGAACCGCAAACAGACGAGCAAAAAATGTCCCTGACCTTCCATTTCCATCCGCTGGCATCGTTCTGCTGGAAACCGCTGATTGCGTTTTACGAGAACGATACGCCCTTCACGCCGGTTATCGTCGACCTCGGCGACGAGCAGTCGCGGGCAGCGTTCCTGAAGGTGTCGCCGACCGGCAAGATGCCGGCGCTGCGTGACGATGCACGCAATCGCACGGTGCTGGAATCGACCATCGTCATCGAATATCTGGCCGCGCATTATCCCGGGCCGGTCGAGCTCATCCCGGCCGAGGCCGACCTTGCTCTCCAGGTCCGCCAGGCCGACCGTTTCTACGATTTCTACGTGCAGGCGCCGATGCAGAAGATCGTCGGCGACAGGTTGCGCCCGCAGGACAAGACCGATCCGTTCGGGGTCGATGAGGCGCGCGCGCAACTGCGCAACGCCTATGCGATCATCGAGGAGGAGATGCGCTCGAAACTCTGGGCGGCCGGGCCTACCTTCACCATGGCCGACTGCGCGGCCTCGCCGGCGCTGTTCTACGCCAACAAGGTCGAGCCATTCGGCGACAGCTATCCGGCCCTGAAACACTACCACGACCGCCTGCTCAAGCGGCCGTCCTTCGCCCGGGTGGTCGAGGAGGCGCAGCCCTACTTCAAGTTCTTTCCCTACAATAACGGCTGATCGCGATGCTGCACGATCCCGCCCAGCTCGACCTGATGTTCCAGGCGCTCGCAGACCCGGCCAGGCGCAGCATGGTCGAACGGCTGTCGCGTGGGCCGGCCTCGGTCAGCCAGTTGGCCGAACCGCTGGCGATGTCGCTGTCGGCCGTCGTCCAGCATCTCAACGTGCTCGAAGCAAGCGGGCTGGTGCGCTCGGAAAAGCTCGGCCGCGTGCGCACCTGCCAGATCGCGCCGCAGGCGCTGCGCAGCGCAGAACACTGGATCAACGAACGGCGGCTGACATGGGAGCGTCGGCTCGACCGGCTCGGCGATTTTCTCGCCGGGACCGAATGACCTGAAGCAGAGGAGAAATGACCATGCCCGGCAAAAGCAGAGCGGAGTTGATCCGCGGCTATTTTTCCGCCTACCAGGCGAATAACAAGGCTGCCGTCGCGGCGGTGCTCGCCGACGATTTCACCTTCACCAGCCCCTATGACGACGCCATCAACCGTGCGACCTATTTCGAGCGCTGCTGGCCGGACAGCCCGGCCTTCAGCTCGATCGTCATCGAGCGGATATGCGAGGACGAGGACGCCGCCTTTGTCCTCTATCGCTGCGAGACGGCGGACGGAAAGACCTTCCGCAACACCGAACTGCATCTGTTCCATGACGACAGGTTGCGCGCCGTCGAAGTCTATTTCGGCGCGTCCTATCGCGACGGCGTCTTCGTCGCGCAGAAACCATCAAGCTGACCAAGAGGACCTGACCATGGCCGAACGATCCGTCGTCCACTCCACCTTCGTCCTCGAGCGCCTCTATACAGTTGCACCGGCGAAAGTCTATTTCGCGCTCAGCGATCCGGCCGCCAAGCGGCGCTGGTTCGCCGACCCCGACAACCCGATGACCCACAGGCACGAAATGGATTTTCGCGTCGGCGGCCAGGAGGTCAATGCCGGCGGGCCGAAGGACGGGCCGATCCACACCTATACCGCCACCTATCAGGACATCGTGCCCAACCAGCGCATCGTCTACAGCTACGACATGCTGTTCGGTGATGTCAGAATCTCGGTTTCGCTGGCGACAATTGAGCTTCGCCCGGAAGGCACGGGCACGCGTCTGGTGCTCACCGAGCAGGGCGCGTTTCTCGATGGGCACGACACACCGTCATCGCGCGAGCATGGTACCGGATTCCTGCTCGATGCGCTGGGCAAGGCGCTGGCAACGGACACTTGAAAGCCAGGGAGGCGAGCTGGAATCTCGGCCTATGCTTCCCAGAACTGATCAAGCCAAATATTGAGCTTGAGGAAGCCGGCACTGCTGACTGTATAGACCCGCCTCGTGCCCTCGGCCCTGGCCTGAACCAGACCGGCGTCCAGCAGCACTTTCAAATGCTGGGACACGGCCGGGCGGGAGACTGGAAGGCCCGAAGCCAGCTCGTTGACGGTTTTCGGGCCACGCCGGAGCTCTTCCAGAAGATAGCGCCGGTTGGGGTCGGCAATCGCCATGAAGGCGTCAGAAAAGATCATGCCTATACTTGTGGGGCAAAGCTTTTCAAATCTCAACCGTCGGCTTCCGCTTTTCTGAGCCGCAGTGCTTCAGGGGTGACCGAGCGATCGGCCGGCTGGGTCTTGAAGGCATCGCGGTCTTCGATCGGCACCGGCGCGCGGCGGCTGATGCGCAGCAGCGTGTAGGCGGCGAGGCTGAGATGCGCCAGCGCGGTGGCCAGGAACAGGCCTTCGGGGCGGAGCCAGCCCATCAGGGCGGCAGCCAGCAAGGGCCCGATCATGGTTCCGAAGCCATACAGAAGCAGCAGGCCGCCCGAGACCTTGACGAAATCCTCCGATCGGGCGTGGTCGTTGGCATGCGCCACGGCGATCGAATAGAGCGTGTAGGCAAAGGCGCCGTAGGCGGCGGCGAAGACAATGACGAGGACGGCGGAACGCGGTTCGAACAGGAAGATCAGGATGGCGAACAGTGCGGCGCCGAAAGCCGCGCCCGCCAGCACGAAACGGCGGTCGGTCTTGTCGGAGAGGCGTCCGGCCGGAAGCTGCATGGCCGCGCCGGCAATAACGACAAGGCTCATCATCAGTGCGATCTGGGCGGTGGAAATGCCGATACGGGCGCCGTAGACGGCGCCAAGCGTGCCCCAGGCGCCATTGGCGATGCCGACCAACAGGCAGGCGATCGCCGACACCGGCGAGTTGGCGTAGAGACCTTTGACGTCGAGCTTGACGTCCTGCAAAGGCTTGGGAGACGAAGCCGACGACACCGCGGTCGGGATCAGCGACAGGCAGAACAATATGCCGGTGATCATGAACAGCGATGCCGATCTGACGTCGCCGCCGGCAACGATCATCTGGCCGCCCATGATCGAGGCATAGGTGACCATCATGTAGAGGCCGAAGACGGTGCCGCGGTTCTCGTTGGTGGCCTTCTCGTTCAGCCAGCTTTCGATGACCATGAAGGCTCCGGCCATGGTGAAGCCGGTGAAGGCGCGCAGCAGGATCCAGACATATTCGTCGATGATCAGGCCGGTAAGCAACGCCACGATGGCGCCCGAAGCGGCAAAGGCGCCGAACGCCCGGACGTGGCCGGCGCGGCGTACCAGGCGCGGTGCGAAGAAGCAGCCGGTGACGAAGCCACCGGCCCAGGCCGTGCCCATCAGACCGAGCGATGCGGTCGAAAACCCTTCGAGCTGGCCGCGCAACGGCAACAACAGGCCGTGCAATCCCGAAGCCGCGAGCAGGAAAGCGGTGCCGCGAAGCAGCGAGAGGATCGGCCTGTAGCTTGCAAACATTGTTTGATCCGTCTGGAGATTCGGTGGCGGGGTCTGAAGACAGGCGCATTCGGGCTTTTCGGCGGCGGATGCTCAACGCCGAAACTAACGCGAAAACTAGCCGCGGCGAAACAGGGCTTCGGCCGCCGATTTGGTGCTGCCCTTGGTCTGGAGCTCGGCTTCCAGCCGGGCAATCTCCTCGCGCAGGATGCTGATCCGTTCGGTAAGGTCACCGACCGAAAGCAGCGACAGATCCTGTCCGATCTCATGCGGGCGGGCTTTCTTTTTGGGTTCGTCGTCGAAGATCGCCATCGTCGCTCCTCCCTATTCAGTATTGGGCTGATTTGGCCATTTGCCTGATCCGGCAATCAGCATACATAGGGCAGGGGCGCAGATGCAAACAGCCGGCAAGAAGCTGGCAGCCGGCGACAGACCGGCGGACCGAGACGGGAAATTTCATGGCGAGCGGACATAAAATTCCAGCCACGATGACGGCCATCGCAATCTCGCAACCGGGCGGGCCGCGGGTGCTGAAACCGGAAACGCGCGACGTGCCGGTGCCTGGTCCCGGCGAAATCCTGATCCGGGTGCGTGCGGCCGGCGTCAACCGCCCCGACGTGCAGCAGCGCAAGGGCGCCTATCCGGCGCCGCCCGGCGCTTCCGACCTGCCCGGTCTCGAGGCATCGGGCGAAGTGGCCGCCCTTGGCGACGAGATATCGCGCTGGCGCATCGGCGACCGGGTCTGCGCGCTGACGCCGGGGGGCGGTTATGCCGAATATGTCAAGGTTCATGCCGGCAGCGTGCTGCCGCTGCCCGCCGGCTTCACCCACACGGAGGCGGCCGCGGTTCCGGAAAACTATTTCACCGTCTGGCACAATGTGTTCGAGCGCGGCGGCTTTAAAAAGGGTGAGACGCTGCTGGTCCATGGCGGCTCATCGGGCATCGGCACCACGGCGATCCAGCTGGCGTCGGCCTTCGGCGCGTATGTCGTCACCACCGCCGGCTCGAAGGAGAAATGCGACGCCTGCCTGAAGCTCGGCGCCGACCGGGCGATCAACTACCGCGAGGAGGATTTCGTCGCGGCGGTCAAGGATGCGACCGGCGGCAAGGGGGCCGACGTCATTCTCGACATGGTCGGCGGCGACTATATCGCGCGCAACTACGAGGCCGCCGCGGTCGAGGGCAGGATCGTCCAGATCGCCGTCCAGGCCGGCGCGGTGGCGAGCGCCGATTTCTCGAAAATCATGGTCAAGCGGCTGACCCACACCGGCTCGACGCTGCGGCCTCGCACGGTCGAGTTCAAGGCGGCGCTCGCCGCCGCACTGGAAGCACAGGTGTGGCCGCTGCTCGGCACCCGGAAGGTAGCGCCGGTGATGGACATGATCTTCCCGCTGACCGACGCCTGGCGGGCGCATGAGCGCATGGAAGAGGGCGAGCATATAGGCAAGATCGTTCTCGACGTCGGCTAGATGGGGCGAGATTCAGGTGAGGCCGGCCTGCGAATGGCGGCTCCCTGCGCTTCCGGCCTTCGCCGGCCGAAGCCCTCATGAGGGTTGCGGCAGTTAAGGCTACGGCCGGCGTAGGCCGGTTCTCGGGAGCCGCCATTCTCGGCTCGGCCTGACCTGAACCTCGCGCCATGCTCCGCGCTCAGCCTGTCGGCAAGATGAACAGAAGCTTAATGCTGCAATGCAGCATTTGCATTGCGGCTATGCAAAGACGTCTGTTCAATTCGTGGGCAGCCCTGCCTATCTAAGCGTCATCGAAACGATTTGATCCAACAACTGGAGGACACCATGAACCCGATCCGCGCTTTCCGTAACTGGCGTATGTACAACGAAACCGTGCGCGAGCTGAACAAGCTCAATGCCCGTCAGCTCAGCGACCTCGGCATCAGCCGCGGCGACATCGAGAGGATTGCCCGCAAGGCCATCTAATTCGAAGCCTGGTCGGCCGATGAGGCCTGACCACGCGGCAGAAGCAAGAGCCGCCGCAGACGGTATCCCGTCGCCGGTTCCGAGCCCGCTGGACCCTGTCCGGCGGGTTTTGTCGTCTTGGACCCCCTGTACAACTCGGCATCAATGATCGCCGGAGCCGAGGTCCTCCTGGCCTCCCCCGCTGTCCGGTGTCCGACGGCTGCGCCCTGCGCCAAAAACATTGCGAAACGGCAGCGGAGCGGTTATACAGGCCGCGAATTTCCCATTTTGGTGGCTCTAAACCACCGCCCGCGCGGGAACGCGGGCGAACGAGAAGGATTTTTGAAATGGCCAATACGCTGCTGATGCCCAAGGCGACCGCCGTCTGGCTGGTCGACAACACCGCGCTTTCCTTCGAGCAGATCGCGCAGTTCTGCGGGTTGCATCCGCTCGAGGTCAAGGCGATCGCCGACGGCGAATCGGCGCAGGGCATCAAGGGCATGGATCCGATCATGACCGGACAGCTGACCCGCGACGAGATCGCGCGCGCCGAGAAGGATCCGAACCAGCGCCTGAAACTGTCCGACCCCAAGGTGCGGGTGCCGGAATCCAAGCGCAAGGGTCCCCGCTACACACCGCTGTCGAAGCGCCAGGACCGGCCCAACGCCATCCTGTGGCTGGTCCGCAACCATCCGGAATTGAAGGACGCGCAGATTTCGCGCCTGGTCGGCACGACCAAGTCGACGATCGAACAGATCCGCGAGCGCAAGCACTGGAATTCGGCCAATCTGCAGCCGATGGACCCGGTGACGCTGGGTCTCGCTTCGCAGATCGACCTCGACATGGAAGTCAACCGCGCCTCGCGCGGCCGCGAGCAGGCGCAGCCTGTCGGCGACACGCTGCTGCCGGCTGCCGTGACCGAGCGCCTGGTGCCGGCGCCGGAGAAGCCGAAGGACGAGGATGCCGAGCTCGACGCAAACGCCGTGTTCGCCAAGCTCTCGGCGCTCAAGTCCAAGAAGGAAGATGCGGACGACGAGTAAGGTTTGCGACAGTTCATCAAAAAAGCCCGCTTCGAGCGGGCTTTTTCATTGATTATCGAAGTCTCAGCTGCGCGCCGCCCGGTCCGGCGTCATGCCATAGTCCTCCGAGCGTTCGACGGCGCGGTAGAAGTCGGCAAGCTGCTTGCCTCGCTCAGGCTTGAAGATGCGGCCGGCGATGACCACCGAGGCGATGCGGTCGATGCGGAAGGCGCGGAAATCGTCGCGCATCTCGCACCAGGCAACCAGCGTCCATACCTTGCCCCAGAACCACAGACCGAGCGGACGGATGTCACGCCCGGTGCCGCGGCCGGCCTCGTCGCGGTAGTCGATGGTCAGCACCTGTCGCTTCTCGACAGCGCGCTCGATCACGTCGATCGCCTCACGCGCGGCGTCGCTCACCACCCACATCGGCGTGTGGATCTCGGTGCGGGCGATGCGGTCCTTCTCGGCGTCGGGCAGGACGGCGCCGATCTTGACCAGCGCCTCGTCGGCCGCACGCGCCATGGCCGCGCCGCCAAAGGCCCGCACCATGCGGGCGCCGGCGACCAGCGCGACGATTTCGTCACGCGTGAACATCAGCGGCGGAAGGTCGAAACCCTCCCTCATCATGTAGCCGACGCCGGCCTCGCCGTCGATCGGCACTCCGGTCGACTGCAAATCGGCGATATCGCGGTAGATGGTCCGCTCGGAAACCTCGAGCCATGTGCCGAGCTTCTGGGCGGTGACCAGCCGGCCGCCACGCAGGTGCTGCACGATCTGAAAGAGCCTGTCGGCACGTCGCATCGTATGGTCCCTCGGCTGCTTGTCTATGAATGTCATGGTCCCAAAACCGGTTCCGGGTGACATCCATGTCCTGTTTTATGCTTGTCGTTCTCCCAAAAACCGCTGCGCACTTTTGGGCGACACGCATTATGGTTTAAGTCCTTCGCGCCTGCGCTGCACGGCGACGAATTCCGCGCCGAAGGACAACTTCTTCGTTGTCGGCGTGTTCACGTCGAGCACACGCCAGTACGGCGTGATATCGTTCAGCGTCATGCCGCGTTCGAGATCCTCATTGGCGGCTTCGGCGACGGTGCGCAGATGATAGCCGATGGTGACCGGACATGTCACTTGCGCCCCATGCTCGATGGCGAGGGCGGTGCGCAAGGCGCGTACATCCATCTCGACGCCGTTGGGGATCGTGCGAATGAAATCATCGACCTGACGGGCCGTCGGCACCAGCATCGGCTGGCCCTCGACGACGTCGCCCATTGTGCGTGGCGTCGGCTTCACGCCGTTGACGCCCGGCGTGTTCAGCCTGTCGTTCCAGCTTTTCACCATTCATGTCTCCTGACACGTTTATGGCATGGTGCTCCTGACAGCATTCTGTCAGGAGCCTTCAGCATTGTCCGTAGCAGGCGCCAAAGTTTTTGCGCCAGCCCGAGGGGTCGCCGCCCGGGGGTCGATGTCAATGATCCGGGCGTTGCGGGGTCCGCATCCAAGCATTGTCATGTAAAACGCCTCAGATCTCGCGAATGCGGCTGTGACCCTCATACATATCCGGCCAGCCAATGTCCTTGCGGATGTCCGCCGGCAAGGAGTTCAGGAAGCGCTGGGTACGAACTTCATTGCGCATCGTGCGGATCTTGCCGACATAGTGCTGTACGCTGTTCAAAATACCAAAGCTGTTCATGACCATCTCCTCTTCTCTGATGGAGACACTATTGCATACCCCTCCTGACAGCAGTCTGTCAGGAGCATGTCAGCTCGTTGAAGAAAGCTGCGAGGTGCTTGGCGGTCGGTTCGGAAACGAGCCTTTTGTCAGGAATGGCCAAGTCGACCGAGACCATGCAAGAACCGCTTTGACAGCCTGTCGCGATGCTGCTCAAAGGCGGGCATGTCGAAACTCCTCGCGCTCGTCATCATCGGCATGATGGCCATTCAGCTGATCAAGCCGCTCGGCTGGCCGGGCCTGAAGCGGCGCGGCGATTTCTGGAAGCTGGCCCTGATCGCCATGGCGGCCATCGCGCTGGCGGGTGCGCTGGGGCGCTGGGCATAGCCTTGAGGGTCAGGTCGGGTCCACCGTTCCCATGGCAATCATCCGGATGGCGTTGAGGCTGGGCACGAAGAAGTAATCGCCACCGCGCGTCGTCATGAATTCCGGCAGGTTCGCCGCAATAAAAGGCGTGGCGTTGGCCGGGCCGGCCGGAATGACATGCTTGCTCGATTCGGCGCGGTTGCCGGTCAGCGTGCAGGTGTCGTTGCCGGTTTCGGAATCCAGGCCGTAGCTCATCCATTGCTGCTGGATGATATTCTGGCTCAGATCCATTGGAAGCAGGCTGCAATCAACAGTATTTGGAAATACTCGCGTCAGTTCTCTGAAGCCCACCAGTCCGAGCTTGTGCCCCCTCAGGTCAATCGGCGAGCACCCATCCGACCAGATGTTCGGCCCAGGCGCGGTAACCGGCTTCCGAGGCATGAAAGCCATCGGAGGCAAAGCCGGCCTCAGGGTTGGTGATCGGCAGCCGTGGCGCCGGCACGGCGCCGCGCTCGAAACAGAGGCGCTCGCCCATGCGGTTCATTGCGGTAGCGCGGATTTCGAGTATCTTGCCGAGCAGCGGCGGCATGGCCGGCGCACGGGTGAATTCCAGCACCGGCGACCAGACGACGCGGGCCTCCGGCCATTTGGCGCGCAGCGCGTAAAGCAGGCCGCCGAACTCTTTCTTGAAGCGCGGCACCGAGTGGAAATTCTTGGTGTCGTTGGTGCCGATGGCGAGCACGATGTGCGTCCACCGATCGGCCGACAGATTGGGCAGCACATGGTCGCGGATCTGGCCCGACGTTGCCGAGTTGAATCCGGCGGCGCGCCAGCGCACGGCAAGGCCGGTTCGTTTTGCGACCAGCATTGCAAGCTGCGCGGCAAGCCCGTTCTCGGAATTGCCGATGCCGACGGAAGCGGCCGAGGAATCGCCCAGCACCAGCAGCGAGATGGCCGGCGCCTTGCCCGATATTTCGTGCATGACCGGCCCTTGTGCCGGCAGCATGCGGGTGGTGCGGCGGCGCACGCCGAGGCCCTGCCAGACATAAACGGGGTAGGCGAGCCAGGTAAGAAGGGCCGGGAAGCGCATGGCGATACCGTTTAGAGATCAGCGGCAGCCTTAGCGCAAGTTTCGCCTGAGGTGAACGAGCTTCTAGTCGCAGCAGTTCGGCTTGTCCGCCTGCTTGTCCTGATATTCGTCATGCAACCGCACCCAGTCCATCAGGCTATGATAAGGGCCATTTTCGCCGCGGCCCTTCGGTGTCATGTCGAGATAGTCGTAAGTGCCGATCTGCGCCTCGCCGCCGCGGGCGCGCGACATAAAGGTAAGGAATATGTCGCCGTTCTCTTCCTTGTAGAAAACACTGGTGCCGGGAAGGTCCTTTGACGTGCGCGGACGCGTCTCGAAATTGTAGGTGGTGTCGCCGCCCGCGATCTGCTTGTCGGTGAAGGAGACCTGCATGTCGAAGTTGAAATCCGAGGCGTAGGACGACACCCAGTCGAATTTCCAGCCCATACGCTGCTTGTAAGGCAGCAGTTCCGCCAGCGGCGCGCGCGCAACCACCACCAGCGACACGTCGTGGTGCCTGAGATGCTGATCGGCGCCGTCTATATGGTCGGCAAGGAAGGAGCAGCCTTCGCAGCGGTGGTTCGATCCTGGCGTCATCATGAAGTGGTAGACGATCAGTTGGCTGTTGGCGCCGAACAGTCCGGCCAGGTTCTTCGGACCCTGCTCGGTCTCGAAGACATAGTCCTTGCGGATTTTCATCCAGGGCAGTTCACGCCGCTCGGCGGCGATGCGCTCACGCAACCGTGTCAATTCCTTCTCGCGCGCCAGATGCGCCTTGTGCGCCTCAAACCAGTCTTCACGCGAAACCACCTTGCTGCGAGTCATGAAGTTCTCCCTGTCTGTTCACCCAAGGACGTTTGGGGTGGGCAGAAACCGACATCGCCGTCAGCTTTTGCCGAAAAGGAGATAAGGATGGACGAACTCCGTCCAAGCCGGGCTTTGCATAAACAAAACCCGGGCGCATCGGCCCGGGTTGTATGACAACGGGAGGACTGCGCTCAGGCGGCCTGTTCGAGGCTCGCCGTCCATTGTCCCAGCGCCGCCAGATGGTTCATGTGGGCACGATGGGTGAAGGCGGCCTGGCCGGCGGCGACGTTCGATGCCTTGCCGCTCCAGGCCTTTTGCGGGGCGGCCTGCAAGGCGCGGCCATAGGAGAAGGTCAGCTTCCACGGATGCGGGCCGATGGCGTTGATGGCGTTGAGGTTGGCGGTAGCCTCCTCGTCCGACTGCCCGCCCGAAAGGAAGGCGATGCCCGGCACCGCTGCCGGTACGGTTTCGCGGAACAGTTTTATGGTCTTTTCCGCGACCTCTTCGGGGCTGCTCACCTTGCCCGACTTCCTGCCGGCCAGCACCATGTTCGGCTTCAGGATGGTGCCTTCCAGCACAACGCGCGCCGCATGCAGCTCGTCATAGAGCTTGATCAGCGTTGCCTTCGAGATGTCGTAGCAGGTGGCAATGTCGTGCGCGCCGTCCATCAGCACTTCCGGTTCGACGATCGGCACGATGCCGGCCTCCTGGCACAGTGCGGCATAGCGGGCCAGCGCATGGGCATTGGAGGCAATCGAATTGGCCGAGGGCACGCCCTTGCCGGTGTCGATGTCGATCACCGCGCGCCATTTGGCAAAGCGGGCGCCGAGCTTGTAATAATCCGCGAGCCGCTCGCGCAAGCCGTCGAGGCCTTCGGTAACGGTATCGCCGGGAAAGCCGGCGAGTGGCTTGGCGCCGGCATCGACCTTGATGCCGGGAATGGCGCCCGCCGCCTTGATGATGTCGACCAGAGGCGTGCCGTCGGCAGCCTTCTGACGGATGGTCTCGTCGTAGAGAATGACGCCGGAGATGTACTTCGTCATTGCGTCCTTGGCGCGGAACATCATCTCGCGGTAGTCGCGGCGGCTATCGGCGGTCGATTCGACGCCGATAACGTCGAAGCGCTTCTTGATGGTGCCGGAGCTCTCATCGGCGGCCAGCAGGCCCTTGCCGCCAGCCACCATCGCGGCGGCAATGTCTTCGAGACGTTCGCTCATTTTTGCTTCTCCTTGACGGTGTTGTTCCGCGCTTAAGGGAAGTCTACCGCCAAAGGAATGGCATCGGAAAGCTCGAATCGATTGAAAGTTCCTGGCGTCCGTTTTTGCGCCCCCGATCCGGTCAGGCTTGTTTCTTCAGCACGTCGACGCCGGGCAGCGGCTTGCCTTCCATCCATTCGAGGAAAGCGCCGCCGGCGGTCGAGACATAGGTGAAGTCGTCGGCGACGCCGGCATGGTTGAGGGCGGCCACCGTATCGCCGCCACCGGCGACCGAGACCAGCTTGCCGGCCCTGGTGCGGGCCGCCGCGTGCCTGGCCGCCGCCACCGTGGCGTGGTCGAAAGGCTCGATCTCGAAGGCGCCGAGCGGGCCGTTCCAGACCAGCGTCGCGGCGCGGTCGATCCATTCACCGATCGTCTTCACGGTCTTTTCGCCGACATCGAGGATCATGCCGTCAGCCGGGACATCCGAAATGGCAACGGTCTCGCTGGCCGCACCCGCCTTGAATTCCTTGGCGACGACACCGTCGACAGGCAGGATGATGGCGCAGCCGGCCTCGGCGGCCTCGATCATGATCTGCTTGGCGGTCGCGGCAAGGTCATGCTCGCACAGCGACTTGCCGACAGCGGTGCCACGCGCGGCGAGAAAAGTGTTGGCCATGCCGCCGCCGATCACCAGCGCGTCGACCTTCTTCACCAGGTTCATCAACAGGTCGATCTTGGTCGACACCTTGGCGCCGCCGACAATGGCGACGACAGGGCGGACCGGATTGCCGAGCCCCTTCTCCAGCGCCTCGAGCTCGGCCTGCATGGTGCGGCCGGCATAGGACGGCAACAGCCGCGCCAGGCCTTCGGTCGAGGAGTGCGCCCGGTGGGCGGCGGAAAAGGCGTCATTGACGAAGATGTCGCCATTGGCGGCGAGCCGCTCTGTGAAATCAGGATCGTTCTTCTCCTCGGTCTTGTGGAAGCGGGTGTTTTCCAGCAGCAGCACATCGCCCTTGTTCATGGCGGCGACCGCACTGCCCGCCGTGTCGCCGACGCAATCGCCGGCAAAGCCGACCGGGCGGCCAAGCACCTCCGCGGTAGCCTTGGCGATCGGCCTCAGCGAGAATTCGGGCGAGGGACCATCCTTCGGGCGGCCGAAATGCGCGAGCAGGATGACCTTGGCGCCCTTGCCGGACAGTTCGGCGATGGTCGGTGCGATGCGTTCGATTCGGGTGGCGTCGGTGACCTTGCCATCGGCGACGGGAACGTTGAGGTCGACGCGCACCAGCACGCGCTTGCCGCTGATATTGCCGATATCGTCGAGTGTCTTGAAGGCGGCCATGCGGGTTCCTTTCCGTGGAAAATCGCCGGGACCATACCTCGCATCGATGACGATGCAAGGCTTGAGCCGGGGTGCGAGCTAAATTTTGAGATCAAGGCGAAGGCTGTCGTGATGATGCGGGACGTCAGCGTGAACCGATCGCTTGTCAGCCTTCTGTCGTTATCTTTTCCGCCGTCGGCTCAAGGGCCTTCTCATTGGCTGTCGCCTCTGCAGTCTGCGTCTCGGTCGGCTTGCGCCAGTTGCGGATGAAGACGGAGACACGATCGCCGATCTCGCCGGCGCTCAGGAACACCGGAACCCGCGCCACCGGCGCGGTCGGCTCGAAGGAGAGGCCGAGACCGGTGATCTTGCCCTTGTCGTCGACGTCGCGGACGATCAATTCGATCGGGCCGATCAGCACCCGGTCGGCATATTCGGCATGGCCGCCAAGCCTTGCCGTCACCAGCGCGCCGACGGTGAGCTTCTGCTCGGCTTCGCTCAATCCCGGTGTGTATGCGGCCTCGAGCTCTGCGGCCGAGCGGGCGGGATCGACGGCGAAGGCGCCGAAGAAGTCGGCATCCTCGGGGTCGACTACGGCGCGGCTGGCAAACAGCTTGTCAAGCAGGCGCGGATAGCGGTCGGGCACGAAGATATAAACCTGGTCGCCGGCCGCGAGCCGGCCCATGTCCTGGAAACGCATCGAGCGGCCGTCGCGCAGCACCAACGAGGGCCGTGCCCAGCGCGGGATACGCTCGCCGCGCGCCACCGGGCTGCCGGGCGCCACGCGGTAGGCGAGCAGTTCGTGATGGGCGGAGCCCGGCAGTTCGAGTTCGACCTTGTCGAGCGGCCCGAGCCTCGCCGGCACGATCAGGCCGAGCCGGCGCGCCAGCGGACCGACCGACCAGCCCTGCACCACCAGCGATACCAGCACGATGATGAAGGCGACGTTGAAGATGGTGCGGCCGTTCTCCAGTCCGCCGAGCAGCGGGGTGATGGCAAGCAGGATGGACACGGCGCCGCGCAGGCCGACCCAGGAGACGAACGCGATCTCGGGACGCGGCAGGCGGAACGGAATCAGGCAGAGCCAGACGGCGACAGGGCGCGCGACAAACATCAGGAATAGGCCGAGCAGCACCGCCGGCACCATGATCGCCGGAAACTGCGAGGGTGTCGCGAACAGGCCGAGGATCAGGAACATGATGATCTGTGCCAGCCACGACATGCCGTCCTGGAAGCGCTTCAGGATGGTGACGGCGCGGATGTCGGAGTTGCCGGCAATGAGCCCGGCGAGATAGACCGCCAGGAAGCCCGAGCCCCCAATGGCGCCGGCCGCGGCGAACACCATCAGTGACAGGGTCAGCACGAAGATCGGCAGCAAGCCATGGTCAAGGTTGAGCCGGTCGACGAGGCGCACGATGCCGAGCCCGCCAAGCACGCCGACGACGGCGCCGAGCCCCATATTGAGCAGGAAGCCGAGGATCAGGTCGGTGACCAGCACATGGGTCTCGGGATTGGCGTGGGCGGCGATGATCTCGACCAGCGTGATGGTCAGGAAGATGGCGATCGGGTCGTTGGTGCCGGATTCGACTTCCAGTGTCGCGCGCACGCGTTCGCGCAGATTGATCTCGCCGGCGCGTAGCAGGAAGAAGACGGCCGCCGCATCGGTCGAGGCGACCGCGGCGCCGAGCAGGAAGGATTCCAGCCAGCTGAGGTCGAGCAGGTAATAGGCGGCGGCGCCGAACAGGCCAGTGGTCAGGATTACGCCGAAGGTCGCCAGCGACACCGCCGGTCCGGCCGCCTGGCGCAGCGCGTTGAGCGGCGTGCCGAAACCGGAATCGAACAGGATGACCGCCAGCGCCAGCGAGCCGGCAAAATATGCCACGCGCGCATTGTCGAATTCGATACCGAGACCATCGACGCCGCTGGCGAGGCCGATGCAGAGGAAGAGCAGCAGCAAAGGGGCGCCGAAGCGGAAGGCGATCAGGCTCGAGAACGCTGCGGCGACGACTAGCGCTGTGCCGACCAGCGTGACGAGATAGATCGCATGCTCCATCCGTGATTTGCCCCTCGAATTCCTCTTTCTACCGATTCACGGGAGAGTGGGGCGAAGGCATGGCCGGTGCAAGGCGCAAGGATGGCTTTTTGCCTTATGCCGCTGATTTTCCGGCGTTTGGCGGCTCGGCGCGCCT
The DNA here is from genome assembly GCF_040321695.1 of Mesorhizobium sp. M0292. NCBI lineage: Bacteria > Pseudomonadati > Pseudomonadota > Alphaproteobacteria > Hyphomicrobiales > Phyllobacteriaceae > Mesorhizobium > Mesorhizobium sp. M0292. Next base: position 27,584 of record NZ_JAMYSB010000010.1, on the reverse strand, counting down.
TGCCCGGCGCGCTGACGAAAAACGCCCGGGCACAGCCGGGCGTTCGAAGCTGCGAGACGATGCCTTCAGATCAGGCGATGGTCTTGCCAAAGGCGACCGAGGTGTCGGCCATGCGGTTGGAGAAGCCCCACTCATTGTCGTACCAGGACAGCACCGAAACGAAGTTGCCGTCCATGACCTTGGTCTGGTCGAGCGCCAGGATCGACGAGCGCGGATCGTGGTTGAAGTCGATCGACACATTCGGATGATGGGTGACGCCGAGAATGCCCTTCAGCTTGCCGTTGGAGGCGGCGATCACCGCTTCGTTTATCTCCTGCACGGTGGTGGCGCGCTTGGCGATGAACTTGAAGTCGACGACCGAGACGTTGGGGGTCGGCACGCGGATCGAGATGCCGTCGAGCTTGCCCTTGAGGTCGGGCAGCACCAGGCCGATCGCCTTGGCCGCACCGGTCGAGGTCGGGATCTGCGACAGGGCAGCCGCGCGGCCGCGGTAGAGATCCTTGTGCATGGTGTCCAGCGTCGGCTGGTCGCCGGTGTAGGAGTGGATCGTCGTCATCATGCCCTTTTCGATGCCGACGGTCTCGTGCAGCACTGCGGCGAGCGGCGCCAGGCAGTTGGTGGTGCAGGACGCATTCGAAATGACGATGTGGTCCTTGGTCAGCTTGTCGTGGTTGATGCCGTAGACGACGGTGAGGTCAGCACCTTCGGCAGGCGCGGAGACGACGACGCGCTTGGCGCCGGCGGTCAAATGCGCGGCAGCCTTGTCGCGGGCGGTGAAGATGCCGGTGCATTCGAGCGCGATGTCGATGCCGAGCTCCTTCCACGGCAGCTGCGCCGGGTCCTTGATCGCGGTGACCTTGAAGGTCTCCTTGCCGACGGTGATCTGGTCGCCCGAGACCGACACTTCGTGCGGGAAGCGGCCGTGCACGCTGTCATAGCGCAGCAGATGCGCGTTGGTCTCGACCGGGCCGAGGTCGTTGACGGCGACGACGTCGATGTCCTTGCGGCCGGATTCATGGATGGCGCGCAGGATGTTGCGGCCGATGCGGCCAAATCCGTTGATGGCAACTCTGACGGTCATTTTACTCTCCCTGGGAGCTGGAGGCGGCAGATGGGTCCGCAGCTTCATAGCGGCGGATGGCACAAGAATCCAGCCGCAGAAGGCCGAATTTAAATCGATTAGGTTGGTCCAGCCCCGCGAATCCGCCTTGGAGGTGCGCGGGACTGACCCTGATCTTACTTGCCGTGCAGGCGGGCTTCCGCGGCCTTGGCCGCGGCTTCGGCGGTGATGCCGAAATGCGGGTAGAGCTGCTCGATGGTGCCGGAAGCGCCGAAGCCGGTCATGCCGATGAAGATGCCGTCGGAGCCGATCAGGTGATCCCAGCCCTGGCGGATGCCGGCCTCGATCGCCATCTTGATCGGCGCGTTGCCGATCGTCTCCTTGCGGTAGGCGTCGCTCTGCTGGTCGAACAGTTCGAAGCAAGGCACCGAGACGACGCGGGTCGGGTGCCCATGCTTTTCAAGCAAATCACGGGCGCCGAGCGCGATCTCGACCTCGGAGCCGGTCGCGAAGATCGTCACCGCCGCTTCGCCGCTCGCCGCGGCCAGTTCATAGGCGCCCTGGCTCGAGAGGTTCCTGGCCGAGTGCTCGGTGCGCACCGTCGGCAGGTTCTGGCGGGTCAGCGCCAGGGTGGACGGGGTCTTTTCCGATTCAATGGCAATCTGCCAGCATTCGGCGGTTTCCACCGCGTCGGCCGGACGGAAGACATTGTGGTTGGGGATGGCGCGGAGCGCCGCCAGGTGCTCGACCGGCTGGTGGGTCGGGCCGTCTTCGCCCAAACCGATCGAATCATGGGTCATGACGAAGATCGAGCGGATGCCCATCAGCGACGCCAGCCGCATCGACGGACGGGCATAGTCAGAGAAGCACATGAAGGTGCCACCGTAGGCGATGAGGCCGCCATGCAGCGTCAGGCCGTTGAGGGCGGCCGCCATGCCATGCTCGCGGATGCCGTAGTGGACATAGCGCTGGCCGTAATCGTCCGGCGTGATGTTCTTGGTCTGGCTGGTCTTGGTGTTGTTGGAGCCCGTCAGGTCGGCAGAGCCGCCGATGGTTTCCGGCACCGCGCCGTTGATGACTTCCAGCGCCATTTCCGACGATTTGCGGGTGGCGACCTTCGGCTTGTCGGCCGACAGCTTCTTCCTGTAGTCGGCAATGACGGCATCGAAATTCGACGGCAGCTTGCCGGCGAGGCGGCGCTCGAACTCGGCCTTCAGCTCGGGCTTGGCCTTGGCGAGCCGGCCTTCCCAGTCGGTGCGCGGCTTGACGCCGGCCTTGCCGGCGGTGCGCCAGGCGTCGAGAATGTCGGCCGGAATTTCGAAGGGCGGCGAGTCCCAGTTGAAGAATTTCCGCGCGCCTGCGATCTCGTCGGCGCCGAGCGGCGAACCGTGCGCCTTGTTGGTGCCGGCCTTGGTCGGGGCGCCGAAGCCGATGGTCGTCTTGCAGGCGATCATCGTCGGCTTGTCGGAATGGCGGGCGGCTTCGATGGCGTAGGCGATCGCCTCGGGGTCGGTGCCGTCAATGTGGCTGGCATTCCAGCCCGAGGCCTGGAAGCGGGCGACCTGGTCGGTGTTGTCTGCAAGCGAAACCGGACCGTCGATCGAGATGTTGTTGTTGTCCCAGAAGACGATCAGCTTGTTGAGCTTGAGGTGGCCGGCCAGCGCGATGGCTTCCTGGGAAACACCTTCCATCAGGCAGCCGTCGCCGGCCAGCACATAGGTGTAGTGGTCGACGAGGTCGTTGCCGAAGGCGGCGTTCATGATGCGCTCGCCGAGCGCGAAGCCGACCGAATTGGCGAGACCCTGGCCGAGCGGGCCGGTCGTCGTCTCGATGCCGGTGGCATGGCCGTATTCGGGATGGCCGGCAGTCTTGGAACCCAGCTGGCGGAAATGCTTGATCTGGTCGAGGGTCATGTCCTCGTAACCGGTCAGATGCAGCAGCGAGTAGAGCAGCATAGAACCGTGGCCGGCCGACAGGATGAAGCGGTCTCGGTCCGGCCAATGGGGGTTCTTCGGATCATATTTTAGAAAGCGGGTGAACAGCACTGTGGCGATGTCGGCGCAGCCCATGGGCAGGCCGGGATGGCCGGACTGGGACTTCTCGACGGCGTCCATGGAGAGAAAACGGATCGCATTGGCCATCCGGTCATGTTGTTCACGCGACGTCATGGTACCTCCGGGGTGGGGATTTGTGGGCTTGGCAGAGCCCAGGAAAGAGTGCGCGACACATAGCAGCCACGGGCTTTTAGTCAACAAATCGGCTGCACATTTGCCGGTCTTGTGATGGCTTTGAGACCTTATGGGGCGACCTACATTAGCGTTAGCGGGGGACAGTCGCGAGAGCTTTGTTGACGTTGCCTTCACCCGGTGCCTAATGTTTCCTTGTTAACGCGTTCTGAACGCGAAGCGATTCGGTGATGGGCAGGGCACAGGACGAAGGCCATGACCGGCGAAACCACACTCAAGGAAGTCATCCACAGGCTGGGCAAGGCCATCGAGGGGCTGGAAAACGCCGTCGCGGCCAAGCTCGAGCACGAGCGCGACTATTCCGAAGCCGAGGCTGAGGTGCAGCGCATGAACGCCGACCGTTCACGGCTGGCGCAGGAACTCGACAATTCCGAAGCCCGCGCCGAACGGCTGGAAGATGCCAACAAGGAAGTGTCGCGCCGCTTGGTGACCGCCATGGAAACCATCCGCGCGGTGCTGGACAGGTAGGAGCTGCAGGCCATGGCACAGGTCACGGTTTCCATCGACGGCAAGCAGTATCGCATGGCTTGCGACGAGGGTCAGGAAGAGCACCTGATCGACCTCGCCGAGCGGTTCGACCGTTATGTCTCGCATCTGAAGGATTCGTTCGGCGAGATCGGCGACCAGCGGCTGACGGTGATGGCCGGCATCATGGTGATGGACGAGCTTTCGGAGCTGCAGAAGCGGGTCAAGGGCATGGAGACCGAAGTGCAGACGCTGCGCAAGACGCGCGACGAAGCGCTGACCAAGGCCGACAAGAACGACACCGTGCTGACCAGCGCGCTCGGCGCGCTCGCCCAGCGCATGGAAGACCTGGCCACGTCGCTGGCGGTCAACAAGGCCTGAGCCTTCCCCGCACAAACGAAAGATTGTCGGCCCAACGTCGGTCCGTAGAACGAAAGTGCTCGTTCCGTCGCCAATAATAGTTTCCTATTGTCCTGCAGCCGCGATTTTTGCGCTAAGATGCGGGAATGCCGGAGCGTTGACGCCGTCCACGGCCGCTCCTGACGAAATCTGTTGCTGGGGAAATAATGCCATGAGCCTTCGTATCAACGACATCGCGCCTGACTTCACCGCCGAGACCACGCAAGGGCCGATCAAGTTTCATGACTGGATCGGCGACGGCTGGGCGATCCTGTTCAGCCATCCGAAGAATTTCACCCCGGTCTGCACCACCGAGCTGGGCACGATGGCGGGGCTCGAAGGCGAGTTCAAGAAGCGCAACGTCAAGGTCATCGGCATTTCCGTCGATCCCGTTGCGAGCCACGACAAGTGGCAGGCCGACATCAAGACGGCGACCGGCCAGACGGTGAACTACCCGCTGATCGGCGACAAGGACCTCAAGGTGGCCAAGCTTTATGACATGCTGCCGGCGGGCGCCGGCGAGACGTCGGAAGGCCGCACGCCGGCCGACAACGCCACGGTGCGCTCGGTCTATGTCGTCGGGCCGGACAAGAAGATCAAGCTGGTGCTGACTTACCCAATGACGACGGGCCGCAACTTCGACGAGATCCTGCGCGCGGTCGATTCCATGCAGCTGACCGCCAAGCACCAGGTGGCGACGCCGGCCAACTGGAAGCAGGGCGAGGATGTGATCATCACCGCCGCGGTTTCGAACGAAGATGCGGTCAAGCGTTTTGGCGCTTTCGAGACGATCCTGCCCTATCTCAGGAAGACCAAGCAGCCGTCAGCCTAGGTTGTCTCCGTCGGAGCTATTTGGGGCTTCAGTCCTATTTGTGGCAAGGCGTGCTTGACCGGCGCGCTTTGCCAGATGACCATGCTCTTGTTCAACCCGACGGAGAAAACGGTTCCTGTCGGGCAAGGGGCAGGGGGGCCGGACATTGGACATCGCTTCGGCCAAACCTGAGGTCGCCGGCTTCTACGACAAGCCGACCGGCGCCATCCAGTATGTCGTCACCGACCCGGTGACGAGACGCTGCGCCGTCATCGACCCGATCCTCGATTTCGACGAAAAATCCGGCGCGACGGCGACGAAGAATGCCGACGCCTTGCTGGATTTTATCCGCGAAAACGGGCTGGAGCTCGAGTGGATCCTGGACACCCATCCGCATGCCGATCATTTCTCGGCGGCGCACTATCTCCGGGAAAAGACCGGCGCGCCGACGGCGATCGGCGACAGGATCATCGAAGTCCAGGCGCTGTGGAAGGCGATCTACAACTGGCCGGATTTCCCCGCAGACGGCTCGCAGTGGGACCGGCTGTTTGGGGAAGGCGAAACGTTCATGATCGGCAACCTGCCGGTCAAGGTGCTGTTCTCGCCCGGCCACACGCTCGCCTCGATCACCTATGTCATCGGCGACGCCGCCTTCGTCCACGACACGCTGTTCATGCCCGACAGCGGCTCGGCAAGGACGGACTTTCCCGGCGGCAGTGCCGCGCGGCTGTGGCATTCGATTGAGGGCATTCTGGCGCTGCCGGACGATACGCGCGTGTTCGTCGGCCACGACTATCAGGCCGGCGGCCGCGAGCCGTGCTGGGAGAGCACGGTCGCCGAGCAGAGGGCAAAGAATATCCACCTCGTTGCGGCGCGCAGCGAAGCCGAGTTCGTCGACTTGCGCGAAGCGCGCGACAAGACACTGCCGATGCCGCGGTTGATCCTGCATGCGCTGCAGGTCAACATGAATGGTGGACGGCTGCCGGAACCGGAGGCCAATGGCCGAAGGTATCTCAAGTTTCCGCTGGATGGGCTGTAGATCGGTTCATGCTGTAGGCGCCGTCGCCGAAGCTGCCAATCTCCCCCTCAAGGGGGGAGATCAGCTGTTGCCCGACTTTCGCTAACCGCCGACGGACGACAAAACAAAAAAGGCGGCGCCGGTTTCCCGACGCCGCCTTTGTTCCTTAGCCGAACCCACCCTTACGCCGCGGGCTGCGCCTCGATCGTGCGCAGCGCCTGCATCTGGCGCTTGGCGGCGGCCTTGACCGCGTCCTGCACCTTCTCGAAGGCGCGCACCTCGATCTGGCGCACGCGCTCGCGGCTGATGTCGAACTCGGACGACAGTTCTTCCAGCGTCAGCGGCTCCTCGGCGAGGCGGCGGGCCTCGAAGATGCGCCGCTCACGATCGTTGAGCACGGCCAGAGCGCCCGACAGCATGCCGCGGCGGTTTTCCAGCTCGTCCTGCTCGATCAGCATGTCTTCCTGGCTTTCGTGGTCATCGACCAGCCAGTCCTGCCATTCGCCGGATTCACCTTCGCTGGCGCGGATCGGCGCGTTCAGCGACGCGTCGCCGGACAGGCGGCGGTTCATCGACACGACTTCAGCTTCCGACACGTTCAGCCGGGTGGCGATCTCGGTGATCTGGTCGGGCTTGAGGTCGCCATCGTCCAGCGCCTGGATCTTGCCCTTCACCTTGCGCAGGTTGAAGAACAGGCGCTTCTGATTGGCGGTCGTGCCCATCTTGACCAGGCTCCACGAGCGCAGGATGTACTCCTGGATCGAGGCCTTGATCCACCACATGGCGTAGGTAGCGAGGCGGAAGCCACGCTCGGGTTCGAATTTCTTGACGGCCTGCATCAGGCCGACATTGCCTTCCGAGATCACTTCGCCGATCGGCAGGCCGTAGCCGCGATAGCCCATGGCGATCTTGGCAACGAGCCGAAGGTGGCTGGTGACGAGCTTGTGCGCAGCGCTGGTGTCTTCATGCTCGGCGTAACGCTTGGCGAGCATGTACTCTTCCTGCGGCTGAAGCATGGGAAAGCGGCGGATTTCTTCCAGGTAGCGGCTGAGGCCGCCTTCGCCGGAAACAATACTGGGTAGTGACTGGGCCATGATTGCGCCCCCTCTCTATTGGAGTGATGCCCCCGAAACGCGGCGGGCATGTGACGCGAGCACCAAAAGGCTCGCCCGCGGCAACTGAGTTATATAGGAACAAAACCAGAAAAGACAGGCATTTGTTCAACACGAAACAGTGTGTCACGCTGAAGTGAACAATGCCGCTCAGGTTTTAGCTGGCTTGTTTAGACGCAATTCCGGACGGAAAACCGTTTCACACTTTTCCTGGAATAGCTGGGGTTCAGAGTTTGCGAAAGCCGCCGACGAGTTCCTCCATGTCCCCCGGTATCGGCGCCTCGAACCTCATCGATAAATGGGTAGCCGGGTGCCGAAATGCAAGGAGCCAGGCATGCAAAGCTTGCCTGGAAAACGCCTTGACCTGACCCTTCAGCAGTTCAGGCAGCCGGTTGGCCTTGGTGCGGAAGGCCTGGCCGTAATCCGGGTCACCGATGACGGGATGGCCGATATGGGCCATGTGGACGCGGATCTGGTGGGTGCGGCCGGTTTCCAGCCGGCATTCGACCAGGCTGGCGGTGGCAAACGCCTGCTGGCCCTCGCCGAAACGCTCCTTGACGGTGAAATGGGTCACGGCGTGGCGGGCGTCGTCACGGCCTTCCGGCACGACGGCGCGGCGCACGCGGTCGGCGGCACGGCCAAGCGGCGCGTCGACCGTTCCGGTCGGCCGCGACGGGATTCCCCAGACCAGCGCCAAATAAGCACGTTCGAGGTCGCCGGTGCGGCCGTGGTCGGCAAAGGCCTCCGACAGCGCCTTGTGGGCGCGGTCGGTCTTGGCCACCACCATGACGCCGCTCGTTTCCTTGTCCAGCCTATGGACGATGCCCGGCCGCCTGACGCCGCCAATGCCGGAAAGACTGTTGCCGCAGTGGTGGATCAGGGCGTTGACCAGCGTGCCGGTCCAGTTGCCGGCGCCGGGATGGACGACGAGGCCGGCCGGCTTGTTGATGACGATCAGCTCGTCGTCCTCATAAAGCACGTCGAGCACGATGGCCTCGCCTTGCGGTTCGGCCGGTTCCGGCTCGGGCATGACGACCGATACGCGCTCGCCGGCACTCATCTTGCGCTTGGTCTCGTCGACCGGCTTGCCGTCGATCGAAACGGCACCTTGCCGGATCAGCATCTGCACCCGGCTGCGCGACATGTCGGGACCAAGGGCGCTCGCCAGCCACTGGTCGAGGCGCTGGCCGGCCGCTTCCGCGCCGGCTTCGAGCACGGTTGGCGCCGCCTCTATGAATTGTCCAGCCTCTATCAATTCAGGGGTCTCTTCGCTATGAGCGCTCATCGAAAAAAGTTCCGGAAGTTCTGCCATGGCCCGGCCCGTTGCCGATGAAGAAGAAAAGCCGCTCGATCCCGAGATCGAAAAGGTGCGCGGCAGGCTCATCCGTTTCATGGCCATCAATCTCGGCCTGCTTTTGCTGGCCCTTATGGTGGTGATCGCAGCCATTGTCTACAAATCGCGCAAAGCGCCGCCCGCGAACCCGCCGCTCGCCAACGACATTCCAGTTCCGCCCGGCGAGCCGCTCGCGGCCGACATAGTGCTCCCGGTCGGAGCCAAGGTGATCAGCCAGGCTCTGTCGGGCAATCGCATTTCGATCGACGCCGAGCTCAGCGACGGCAGCCGCACCATCTTCGTCTACGACATCGCCGAGCGCCGTATCATCGGCCGCTTCGCCATCCGCAACAAATGAGCGGGCCGAAACAATGACCGGGTTTGCCGACCATCGCCGCATAGCAACCGTCACGCTCGTCGTCGCCGATTATGACGAGGCGATTGCCTGGTATGTCGGCAAGCTTGGCTTTGCGCTCTGCGACAACATCGATCTCGGTGATGGCAAGCGCTGGGTGACGGTAACGCCGTCGGCCGGGCAAGGCCCCCGGCTGCTTCTGGCGGAAGCGTTGGACGATGTGCAGAAAAGCCGCGTCGGCGACCAGACCGGCGGCCGCGTGGTTTTGTTTCTCGAAACCGACGATTTTGCCAGGGACCATGCGACGATGCTGGAAAACGGCGTCGATTTCCATGAAACGCCACGCCATGAGCCGTACGGCACCGTGGCGGTTTTCGCCGATCTCTACGGCAATCTGTGGGACCTGATCGAGCCGAAACGCTAAGTCCGCAAACCGAGATTGCACAGAAGCGGTCCGGCGGTTCGAAGCCCAGTTGCTTTTTCCAAACCGTCAGCCTATATCGCCGGTTCTTGAACGCGCCCATCGTCTAGCGGTCAGGACACCGCCCTCTCACGGCGGGAACAGGGGTTCGATTCCCCTTGGGCGTACCAAACAACGACTTTCCTTCCGCATCATCGAAAATTTCGGGCAGCAGCCGCGCGGATCGCGTGTGACCGCGAGGGTCGGCGGCATCAGCGAAATTCGGCAAGTCCGCGCACCCGAATACACCCAATTTAAGTCAGGCCGCGACGCTTGAAAGCGTAGCGATCTCTGTTACTTGCGGTGCGGGGATAGCATCTGCGGCAACGCGGATTTGGTTTGGCATAGCAGGCATGAATTCGGCAAAAATGATATGCCCGTGCTGTCACGGCAGCGGGCAGGTTTTCGATTGCTTGAAATGGCGTGAGTCGAAAGGGCATTGCTGCCCGCAAGGTACGCATCGGGCCGGCTGTCCCGGGCAGACCATGGCATGCGCCGAATGCGCGGGCCTGGGCACGCTGGCGGAGGCCGAACTCAGAGCCGTTGCGTAGCCTCAGGTCATGCAACCTTAAGCCTCTTTCACCATCCAGCGCCGGCAGTCTCCGCGAGCTTGTGGCGCGGCGCTGCCAATTGCACTAGCATCATGTACGAAGCCTAGCCAAAGGGCTCTTTGCGGCGCCCAAGACGCCGGGGAACATAGGCGAGGGTCGGGGAGGAGGACACCGATGCAGAAATTGCAGTCGCAGGGCGTCCATCACATCACGCTCGTCGGCGCCGGCCGCCGGACCTCGATCGATTTTTGGGAAGGCGTGCTCGGCATGCCGTTCATTTTCGAGCAGCCCAACCTCGACAAGCCAAGCGAAAGCCATCTTTATTTCGATCCCGGCGACGGCAGGCTGATCACCGTCTTCACCGACGAGAGCCGCACGCCGGTCAAGCGGCGCACGCCCACCGAACCGGGCTGCGTCCATCATATTGCGTTCTCGGTGTCGCGCGTGACCTTCCTGCAGGCGGTCGCCCGGCTCGACGAGCGCGCCATCAAGCACAGCGGCGTCAAGGATCGCGGCTTCATGGATTCGATCTATTTCGAGGATCCGCTCGGCCTCTTGATCGAACTGGCGTCCTATCGCTTTGAGCCGCCGGCCGGCTTCACCCACGCCGATGTGCTGATGCAGGCGCACAAGCTGCGCGTTGCGCGCGGCGACTACAACATCGCCGAAGTGCACCTTGCCGACGCGATCCAGACGCTGGTCGAACGGTCGCGCGCGACCTTGTCGGACGACCGGACGCCGAAGAATCCATACTGACGGCCAGAAAAAGGGGAGGACCATAATGGCAAAGACAGTTAAGAGCGCTGGCAAACCAGCGGCCAAGCCAGCAGCAAAAGCGGCAGCGAAGCCGGCCGCAAAGGCGGCCGTAAAGGCCGCGCCGAAGGCAGCCGCGAAGCCGGCCGCGAAAGCCGCGACAAAGCCGGCTGCCAAGAAATCCGCGCCGAAGGTCAAGGCGGCGAAAAAACCGGCGCTGAAGCTCTCGATGCTGAAGCCGAGCGTCAACAACATGACCGTCCGGGTGTTTGCCCGTGCGGCCGGGTTCGACGCCGCCGAGACTGACGCCTGGGGCCACACGCGCTCGCCCGAATATATGGCGCGCAATCCGGCGCATCTGACGCCGATGATCGAGGACAAGGGGCTGCCGCGCGGCGTGCTGTGGGAGAGCTGTGCCATCATGCAGTATCTCGCCAACAAGCACGGGCTGGAGAAATTCTATCCCAAGGCACCGGCCAAGCGGGCGATGGTCGACAGCGCCATGTTCTACCTGATCGGCACGCTCTACCCGTATGTGGCGCGCGCCACCTATCCGGCGCTGGGTTTCCCGCACTATGCCGGCGAGGTCGGCCATAGCGACGCTCATCCGGAGAAGAAGTCCGAGGCGCAGAAGGCCGCCATGGCGGCGATTGCCGAGCCGCTGGAGGTGTTTCACTCCTTCTTCAGGGACGGCAAGCCGTTCATCGGCGGCAAGCACCCGTCGATCGCCGACATACGCCTGGCATCGACGCTGGAGTTCCTGGCCGTCATCGACTATGCGCTACCAAAATGGGCCAAGGAGTATGTCGCGGCGATGGAGAAGAAACTCGGCAAGGCCTATGCCGAGCCGGCCGGCGACGTGCGCGGCTACATCGCCTATGTGAAGTCGCAGGCCAGCGCGTAAAGCTAAGGATTCATTAACCAGAACGCTGTCTATTGAAGGCACCGCGCGACCACGGATGTACTGGCGCAAGGGTGAAGGGAAAGGTCGGCGCAATGCCGGCCTTTTGCTTTTCGCCGATGCGCCATCAGGCACGTCTCATGCTGTAAAGTCCGACATCAGGCATATTGCCATCGTCTGCTTCGACCCTACCATCATGGTCGGCGGACGACACACGAGGAGCTTTGCGATGAAGGGCGTAGCGAGAGTGTTTGCGATTGCCGGTGTTGTGTTGGTCGGAGGCTACCCGTGCAATGCCGCGCCGCTCGACACGATGGCGGAGGTCGGCGATGCCATCCAGGCGCGCTGGACGCCGCCGGCGGGTGTTGGAAATGCCAGCGTCACCTTGAGCTTCAGCTTCAAGCGCGACGGCACGCTGATCGGTCCGCCGCGGCCGACGGCGATCAAGGTCGATGGCGATGCGGATACCAGGAAGTCGTTCGTCGACGCCGCAACCACTGCCCTGCAAAAGTGCTTGCCGTTGAGCTTTTCGCCGACGCTGGCGCAAGGCGTCGCGGGCAATGTCTTCACCGTGCAATTCGCTTCGCCCAAGCAGTAGGCGAGCGGGCGAGCGTTTCACCGTTTCGCCGAAACGGCGACCCGCCCCCCGTTGTCTTGACGCAATTCCGGACGGAAACCGCTCGCACTTTTCCTGGAATTGCTCTGATCAGTTGTGCGGGCGCCTGATATCCACATGCCGCTGCAGTTCCGGCGCCTCGAAGACGTAGTCGGCCCAGGCGGATTCCGGAATCTGTCCGGCGAGATAGCATTCCAGCAACAGGCTCTGTTCGGGATCGAGCGCTCTCGGCGCCCGCTCATGGTCCAGCCCCAGCGAGTGGAACAGGTTCCTGGTCAGGCCAGAGACAGTGAAGTGAATAGACATCTTCGGTCTCCTTTGCCCGACACAACGCGAGACACCGGAGAAAGGTTTCATCCGCAAGGGCCGATAAGGCGGGATCGATGATTGCGGCGGCCTGGGCTCGCCGGAGCCTGGCTACGTCTCAATCTTGAAACAAAAGTGTAATAGCGAATTTACGGGAACCGGCATAATACACTCGGCATAAAATACCTGGCGGTTCTTGGCGTCTCTTCAATTAGACTTGCCTCACGCATTGATGCTCAATCGGCTGGAGCGGCGATCGGCTCCACAGGGGTACAAGGACCAGGTGTCGCCGATGATGCATTTGTGGCTTGTCGTGACCTTTGCACTGGTGTCGGTAGCGGCAAGCGTCCTCGGCATTTCGGCTTCCCTTGCCGATCCATGCGCCGCGCTCAGGAGCCAGCTGGCACCGTCCGGCCGCAGCGGCGGGATCAGCTCCGAGCTTGCGCAGCTACGTCGCCAGCTTGCGGCGATCCAGGGGCTGGAGAGGCAACGCCGGTGCACGGCGCAAAGTGCGGTGGGGGGCTTCTTCAATGCTTGCGCCGACCTCGCCAAAAGCCGCACACAGGTGCAACGCCAGATCGCCGGCGCCGCGATTTCGCGCCGGGATGCGTCCGGACTGCAGGCCAGGCTCGTCGCGCTCGGCTGCACGCCCGCCGCCGGGCAACAAAGACAGCGTCCTGCTGGCGCCATGATCGGCAGCAATTCGATGCTGTTTTGCGTTCGTCTCTCCGACGGCTATTTCTTCCCGGCGCCGAAATCGCAGTTCGTGCAAGGCGGCGATGTCAAGGAGATGGTCGACCAGTGCCGCTACATCTGCGACGATGCCGGCGTCGACCTGTACACGCTCAGGGACCCAAGCCTTGAAACCGAAAAGATGGTCGCGCTCGATACGCGCACATCCTACAAGGACCTGCCGACGGCCTTCAAATATCGCAATGATGCGAACTTCAGGGCCTGCGACCTCAAGCGCTATCACCAGCGCGTTGCCGAGCTGAGAGCGCGCACGGTGACGCCAGCCAATATGGCCAACGCGATCATTCCTTTGCCGTCAGCGAAGCCGGATCTTGGCACCGTGGCGCAAATTCCCCAGCCTGGCGCAGACGCTGCAGAGGCCAGGGGCGCCGCCCAGCGACAGTCGGTCTGCCATTGGCCGGCTCGCGGCCGGTCAGGGTGGTCGGGCCGGCTTTCTTCCCGGCGGAGTAACCTGCGCCTAGAGCGTTTCACCGTTTCACCGAAACGGCGAACCGCTCTATGTCTTTGTTTTACGCAATTCCGGACGGAAAACCGTTTCACACTTTTCCTGGAATTGCTCTAGTACCAGCTATTCGCAAACCATCCTGTAGCGTTTGCCGGGTTCGCTGACATTCTTGCAGGTGAGCGGATTGGCCGGTTCGGAAGCCATGCTGGGAGGGCTGGACCTGACGTGCCGCCTTGGCGCGGCTATTTGTGTTGTGTGCCTGCGTGCCGCGGGCCGGTAGGGCTCCTGCGGCGGCGGCGTCGGAAACACACCGGCTGCCGCCTGCATCCGGCTGGCCTCAGTCTGCGACGGATCGCGATCCCAGACCCGCCTGATATCGAGCGGCTTCGGGATCACCACCGTGCCGTCATAGCTGCGTGCGCAGCCGCTGCCCGCAAGCAGCGCCAGGCACAGGAAACAAGGCACGATCCAACCCGTCATCAGCAACACCCCCGCCGACTTATAGCCCGGCCGGGGTTCCGCCGACAACCGGCGGAATACCGCAGGGCAATGTGGCTCTGGCCGCAGTCTGGATTGGTTATGGTTAGCGGATCATTAATGCTTCTCGGGCAAATTCCGCCGGCGAACCGCTGAGGGGGTTCGGCCTTGGCTTTCGGGGTGGGAACGGGATGGCTGACGGGACTGTTGGAACACGCGGCGGACGCGGTTCCCGAAAAGGGGTGGTGAACGGCGAGGATACGTCCGTCGGGGGTTCGCCCGAAGCGCTGCGCGAACTGGTCGAGGCCGGCGCCGACTGGGTCTGGGAGACCGACGCCGAGCTGCGCTTTTCCTGGCTTTCGGAGAACTACCAGGCCGCCACCGGCATCGATCCCGCCAGCATTCTTGGCCGTTTCCGCTTCGATTTCCTCAAGCAGATGGTGCACGGCAATCGACACGCCGCCGCGCATCTGGAGGATCTGCAGGCGCATCGGCCGTTTCGCGACTTTGTTTATGAGTTGAAGGGCGGCCGTCCCGGCTGCCGCTGGGTTTCGATCACCGGTTCCCCGCGGTTCGACGGCGAAGGCGAATTCATCGGCTATCGCGGCATCGGCCGCAACGTCACGGCACTGGCCGGTGCGCTGGACGAACTGCGGCAGGACGAGAGCGATCCGCCGGCCGGGGAGGCCACGCAGCACCTCGCCGATCTCGAGCGGACGATGGATGCCATGCATATGGGCGTCGTGCTGCTTGACGAAAAGCTCGGCACACTCATCGTCAACAAGGCCTATCGCGAGCTCTCCAGGATTCCCGATGGCGCCGTCACTGTCGGCGCGCCGTTCAGTCTGTTGATGGAACTCAACCGCCGCAACGGCATCTACGGCGATCTCGATGAACAGCAGTGGCAGCACTACCTAGCCACCCGCATCGAGGAGATCAGCGCCGGCTCGGTTGCGCCACGCGAATTTCTCCATGCCAACGGCAGGACGATGATGTTCTCGGTGACGGCATTGTCCGGCGGCAAGCGGCTGTTGACCTACTACGACGTCTCCGAGCTCAAGCGTCGCGACGCAGAGATCGAGAGTGCCAACGCCAAAATCACGGAGACCTTCGCCAATCTTCGCACGATGGTCGACCAGATGCCGATCGGCGTGCTCGTCCTTGATGCGGACATGCGGGCGGAGGTGATCAACCGCGCCTTCTATGATTTCTGGGAAATCGATCCCCGACGCGCCAGGATCGGCTGCGGCTTCCGCGAACTGATGCAGGCCAGCCGCGATATGGACCCGTACGGTGCTGACGATGCGGAATGGCAGGACCACATCGCCGAGCGCGAAGCAGAAATCTCGGCCGGCCTGGTGGGCTCCAGGCAACTGCCACGCAATGACGGCCGTACGCTGATTGCATCGCTGGCGCCGCTCGCCGGCGGCAAAAGGCTGATCTCCTATGTCGACGTCACCAACATGAAGGATCGCGAGGCTGAACTCGCCCATGCGCTGGAGAAATCGCGGCTGGCCGAGGCGGTGATCAACGGCGTCAAGGACCCGATCTTCGTCAAGGACGACAATCTGCGTTTCGTCTTCGTCAATGAGGCGTTTTCGGCACTGTTCGGACAGAGCCCGCAAGCGATGCTGGGCAGGCCCGGCGGCGACTTCCTCAAGCAAAAGGACGCCGCGCAGTTCGAAGACAGCGAACGCGCCGTGCTGGCGACCGGCACGCCCTACGAGGTCGAGGAGACTTTCGACGCCGAGGGCGCCAGCCGCTCGCGCATCGTGCGCAAGAACCGCGTCGGCATGCCCAGCGGCCGCAACTATGTCGCCGGTTTCCTGTTCGACATCTCCGACATGAAGCGCCGCGAGACCGAAGCCGAAGACGCCGAGGAGCCCGTTACCCATCGCGACGGCACGGTGCGGCAATTGATGACGCGCAAGAGCCGGCTGGTGGCGCTCGATGGGTCGGTGCACCTTGTCGGCTCCAGCACCGACATCACCGACGTCAAGGCGCGCGAGCAGGCGCTGGAAGAGAGCATGCGCGAGAACGAGGTGTTCCGCAATCTCATCGACAACGTGCCGGTGTCGATCTACGCCAAGCGCTCCGACCTCAGGCAGTTCTACGTCAACAAGGGCTGGTGCGACCTCACCGGCCTCCGCAGGGAAGACGCGATCGGCAAGACGGACATCGAGATTTTCGGCGAGGACGGCGAAGCCTTCGTCAACAGCGATCTCGCCGTGCTGCGCACAGGCGATACACAGGAGATCGAGGAAACGGTGACGCTTGCCGACGGCAGCGTGCGCCACCAGTTCGCCCGCAAGGGCGCGATGATCGCGTCCGACGGTTCGCTCTATCTGATTGGGTCGACCACCGACATCACCGAACTGAAGCTGCGCGAGGCCGAACTGCGCGAGGCGCGGCAGCGCGCCGTGTTGGCCGACCGCGCCAAGTCGGAATTCCTGGCCAATATGAGCCACGAAATCCGCACGCCGATGAACGGCGTACTCGGCATGGCCGAGTTGCTGGCCAAATCCGACCTCGATCCCAAGCAGAAGACGTTCACCGACATCATCGTCAAATCGGGTAACGCGCTCTTGACCATCATCAACGACATACTGGACTTCTCCAAGATCGATGCCGGACAGCTGGTGCTCGACCCTGCGCCCTTCAACCTGCCCGAAGCGATCGAGGATGTGGCGACGCTGATATCGACCCGCGCCAAGGAGAAGGACCTCGAGCTCATCGTGCGCGTCGAGCCGGGCCTGGGAAGCCTGTTCGTCGGCGATGTCGGTCGCATCAGGCAGATCGTCACCAATCTGGTCGGCAACGCGGTGAAGTTTACCGACGAAGGCCACGTGCTGGTCGACGTGACGGGACAAAGGGGGCCGACGGGGACAAAGCTGACCGTTTCGGTCACCGATACCGGCATCGGCATTCCGCAGCAGAAACTGAAGCTCGTCTTCGAAAAATTCAGTCAGGCCGACACCTCGTCGACCAGACGCCACGAAGGCACAGGGCTCGGGCTCGCCATCACCTCGCGGCTGGTCGAGTTGATGGGCGGCGAGATCGGTGTCGAGAGCGCCGAAGGCAAGGGCTCGACCTTCTGGTTCACCGTGACATTGCCCAGGGCCGAGGAACGGACCGGACGGCGGATCATGCCGGTCGACGTGACCGGCTCACGGGTGCTGATCGTCGACGACAATGCCGTCAACCGATCGATCCTGAGCGAGCAGATGGCGTCATGGACCTTCGATTCCTGCGCCGCCGAAAGCGGACCCGAAGGGCTCAAGGTGCTGGTCGCCGCGGCTGCCTACGGCGTGCCGGTCGACTGCGTCGTGCTCGATTATCAGATGCCGGGGATGAGCGGCGCCGAAATGGCGCGCGTCGTGCGCAGCACCGCAGGGCTGGCCGACACGCCGATCATCATGCTGACTTCGGTCGACCAGTCGCTCGCCAACACCAGCTATCGCGATCTCGGCATCGACGCCCAGCTGATCAAGCCGGCGCGTTCCTCGGTGCTTCTGGAAACGCTGGTCGCTACCATCCAGCGCCACCATCACAATATCACGGGGAGCCGCGTGCTCCCGGCGGCAAGCAGCGGGTCCGGCAACGACAGGAACGGACCGTCACCGGCAAAGCCGCCGCTCGCTGCATCGGAACGCGCCTTGCTGCAACCGCCGCCGGTTCGCGCCCGCGCCCGGGCCGCCGGGGATGAAAGCCGGCTCGACATCCTCGTTGCCGAGGACAATGAGGTGAACCAGATGGTGTTCACCCAGATAATCGGCGAGACCGGTTATAGTTTCGAAATTGTCGGCAACGGCCGCAAGGCGCTCGACGCCTTCGGCAGGCTCAATCCGCGTATGATCCTGATGGACGTCTCGATGCCGGAGATGAATGGGCTCGAGGCCACCGCCGCAATTCGCCGGCTTGAAGAACATACGGGTATGCATATCCCGATCGTCGGCGTCACCGCGCATGCTTTGAAGGGCGACCGTGAGCGCTGCCTGGAAGCCGGCATGGATGACTATTTGCCCAAGCCGATCAGCCCCAGGGCGCTGCTCGAAAAGGTCGAGCGCTGGGTCGGCATATCAAGCGAAGCCCAACGAGACGCTGGATAGCAACCTGCGGCGCCGGCCGGGATTCGGCCGCGCCGCAACAGCCAAGGATATGGTGCGATCGCACCATATCAAAGCTGGCGCCCAGTCAGGACAATGGTCGCAACGAAACCGCTCATTCAGTTACGGGCGGGAGCAAGCGACCGCCGACAAGAAACAGCGTCGAATCTACCCCAACGGACCTGTTTTTGGCGATGGCTCGGCCAAGATTCGCTCTGGCCACGGGCAACGCGCTCCCGTCCGGTTTTTCTTTCTCGGCATCGCGGCCTGCGGTGTGCCGGGACATGATGCCAGCACGGATCGCGCAAGCGTCTGATTCCAGCGGCAACTTCCATTCCCACAAACCGGCTTAAAGGGGGCGGCCCACAAGACGTCTGTGCGACGTTACCGGGCTGACACGAAACTGTCATGCGACTGTAATAATCGAAGGCTATTGGCCTCAGCGGGCGCCGGTTTGAAGAGGGCGCCAAGAGACCATCTTCCGAACAGGAGCAGGCCACATGAAGAAATTCCTCGTTACGGCATCGGCCGTGGCGGTAGCGTTCGCCGCATCGTCCGGTGTCGCCGCTGCGCGTGACCAGATCCAGGTCGCCGGTTCGTCGACCGTGCTGCCTTACGCCAAGATCGTCGCCGAGCAGTTCGGCGAAACCTTCACCAACTTCAAGACCCCGGTGGTCGAGTCCGGCGGCAGCGGCGCCGGCATCAAGGAGTTCTGCAAGGGCGTCGGCGAAGACACGATCGACATCGCCAACTCCTCGCGCCCGATCAAGAAGGACGAGCTGAAGTCCTGCGCCGACGCCGGCGTCAAGGACGTCCAGGAAGTCCGCATCGGCTATGACGGCATCGTCTTTGCCACCGACATCAAGGGTCCGGACTGGGCGCTGGTTCCCGCCGACATCTACAAGGCGCTCGCCGCCAAGCTGGTGGTCGACGGCAAGCTGGTCGAAAACCCGAACACCAAGTGGAACCAGGTGAATCCGAAGCTGCCCGACTGGGATATCGCCGCCTATATCCCGGGTGAGAAGCACGGCACCCGTGAAGTGTTCGAGACCAAGCTGCTCGACGCCGGCTGCGACAAGGCCGCTTTGAAGGCTGCCGGCATCGCCGACGACAAGGAAATCGGCAAGACCTGCATCGCCATCCGCAAGGACGGCAAGGCTGTCGACATCGATGGCGACTACACCGAGACGCTGGCCCGCATCGACTCCAACAAGACCGGCGTTGGCGTGTTCGGCCTCGCCTTCTACGAGAACAATGCCGACAAGCTGAAGGTCGCCACCGTGGAAGGCATCGTGCCTTCGACGCAGACCATCGCCGATGGCACGTACCCCGTGTCGCGGCCGTTGTTCTTCTACGTCAAGAAGGCGCATCTGGGCGTCGTTCCCGGCCTCAAGGAATATGTCGAGTTCTTCCTTGATGACCAGATGATCGGCCCGGAAAGCCCGCTCGCCCAGTACGGCCTGGTTTCCGCTCCCGACGCCGAACGTCAGGGCCAGCGCGACGCCTTCGCCGCCGGAAAGACAATGTAATCGACCGACCGGATCAGGGCGCGGACCAAATCCGCGCCCTGATTTCGCCGCTTGCCGCAACGGCGGCGGCGATCTGAATTTTCCCTGGGGTGGGTGATGTCGTCCTTGCTCGTACTCGCCATAGTCATTGCCATAGGCGTGGTCGCTTTTGTGGTCGGCCGCCAGCGCGCAGCGGCGCAGGATACCGGCAAGGTCAAGCCGCATTCGCGCGCGCATTATCATGGCTGGTGGGCCTTTCTGCTCGCGGTCCTGCCTGCCGTCCTTTTGCTCGCCGTCTGGGATATCGGCTCTTCCTTCTATCTCGACCGGCATATCCATGCCGCTTTGCCCGAGCGCACCGCCGACACAAAGGTCGCCAGCGAAGCGCTCGACGCCAGCCTGGTGAAGAGCCTGGCCAAGGGCCTGCGTCGGCTCGATGGCGATACCGCACTTCCCGCTACTTTCGCCGAATTGCAGCCGCTGCTCGCCGCCAAGGGCGTGGCACTGGCCAGCGACACCCAGGACTATATGATCCCGATCGCGGTCGAGGCGAACCAGGTCCAGGACCGGCTCGGCCTGTTCGGCGCCGTGCTGACCTTCGCTCTGTCGATCGCCGGCGCCTTCTATGCGCTGAGGCAGATCGCGCCGCGCGCCAGGGCGCGCAACAATGTCGAGAAGTTGATGCTGTGGGGGCTGCTTGCGGCCTCGACCATCGCCATCCTGACCACGGTCGGCATCGTGCTGTCGATGCTGTTCCAGACGATCACCTTCTTCGAAAGCGTATCGCCGATGAGCTTCTTCTTCGGCACGGTGTGGGATCCGCGTTTCGCCGCCGCCGGTTCCGGCGGCAGCCAGGGTCAGTTCGGCCTGATCCCGCTACTCGCCGGCACGCTCTACATCGCCGCCGTCGCGCTTCTGGTCGCAGTGCCGGTCGGGCTGATGTCGGCGGTCTACATGTCCGAATACGCCTCGCGCAGCGTCCGGTCGGTGGTCAAGCCCGCGCTTGAACTGCTGGCCGGCATCCCGACCATCGTCTACGGCATCTTCGCCGTGGTCACGCTCGGACCGTTCTTGCGCGACCTGTCGGCGGCACTCACCGGCGGCTCGCCCTTCATCCAGGGCCAGAGCATCTTCACCGCCGGCCTGGTGATGGGCGTCATGCTGATCCCGGTCGTGTCCTCTTTGTCCGACGACATCATCACCGCGGTGCCGCGCGCAATGCGTGACGGCTCGCTCGGCCTCGGCGCCACGCGCTCCGAGACGATCAAGCGGGTGATCCTGCCGGCGGCACTGCCCGGCATCGTCGGCGCCATCCTGTTGACGGCGTCGCGCGCCATCGGCGAGACGATGATCGTCGTGCTGGCGGCGGGCGTCGCCGCCAATCTGACGGCCAATCCGTTCGAGGCGATGACGACCATCACTGTCAAGATCGTCAACCAGCTGACCGGCGATCTCGAGTTCAACTCGCCGCAGACGCTGGTCGCCTTCGCGCTCGGCCTGACGCTGTTCGCGCTGACGCTGGTGATGAACATCGTCGCCCTCTACATTGTGCGCAAGTACCGGGAGCAGTACGAATGACCGACATCCCCCTGGACACGATGGCGGGTGCCGTCGCGCGTCCGCGCCGCGACATCGGGCTGAAGGCGCGCTATGCCGCCGAACGCCGGTTCCGCATCTATGGCGTGATTGCGATCTCGGTGGGCCTGGCGTTCCTGGCCATCATGTTGATCACCATCGTCTCGAAAGGCTACACCGCCTTCTGGCAGACGACGGTGACGCTTCCGATCACCTTCGATGAGAAGGTCATCGACCCCTCGAACAAGCGTGCCACAGACCCGAATGTGCTGATCAAGGCGAACTATCCCAAGCTCGCCGAAAACGCGCTGGTGGCCAAGCTCGGCATCGATCCGGCCAACAAGCCGATGATGCTGAAGCTCAAGGGCTTCCTGTCGGAAGGCGCCCGCGTCCAGCTGCGCGACATCGTCTCCGCCGATCCGTCGGTGATCGGCACGACGCGTGACGTCGACATCCTGGCCGCCGCCAATCTCGACTCGGCCTTCAAGGGCCAGATCGACCTCGGCGTCGATGAAGCGCGCCGCAAGGTGTCCAACCAGCAGATCGACTGGATGAACAAGCTCAAAGCCGAAGGCGCGATGGCCGAGCATTTCAACACCGGCCTGTTCAGCTATGGCGCCTCCAGCCGGCCCGAGACGTCGGGCATGGCCGTGGCCATCATCGGGTCGTTCTACATGATGGTGATCGTGCTTTTGCTGGCGCTGCCGATCGGCGTCGCCGCCTCGATCTATCTCGAGGAATTCGCCAAGAAGAACCGCTTTACGGACCTGATCGAAGTCAACATCAACAATCTCGCGGCGGTGCCGTCGATCGTCTTCGGTCTGCTTGGCCTTGCCGTGTTCATCAACTTCCTCGGCATGCCGCGCTCGGCTTCCTTCGTCGGCGGCCTGGTGCTGACCTTGATGACATTGCCGACCATAATCATCGCCACGCGCGCCGCCCTCGCCGCGGTGCCGCCGTCGATCCGCTCGGCGGCACTCGGCCTCGGCGCCTCCAAGATGCAGATGGTGTTCCACCACATCCTGCCGCTTGCCGCCCCAGGCATCCTTACCGGCACCATCATCGGCCTGGCGCGTGCGCTCGGCGAGACAGCACCGCTGCTCTTGATCGGCATGGTCGCTTTCGTCGCCGATTATCCGGCGACGCCTTTCGATCCGGCGACCGCGCTGCCGGTGCAGATCTATATGTGGGCAAACGAGGCTGAGCGCGCTTTTGTCGAGCGCATGTCCGGCGCCATCATCATCCTGCTCGTCTTCCTCATGGCCATGAACATCACCGCGATCGTGCTCCGGCGCCGGTTCGAGCGGCGCTGGTAGAAAAAAGGCAATTTGGTATGAACATCATGACCGAACAGTCCCTTGAGAATGCAGTGGGCGACAAAATGAACGCCAAGTCGAACGAAGTCATCAAGATGCGCGGCGACAAGGTCGGCGTCTTCTACGGCGAGAAGCAGGCGTTGTTCGACGTCAATCTCGACGTCCGACAGAACCAGGTGACGGCGCTGATCGGCCCGTCCGGCTGCGGCAAGTCGACCTTCCTGCGCTGCCTCAACCGCATGAACGACACCATCGATTCGGCGCGGGTGACCGGCAAGATCACGCTCGATGAAGACGACATCTACGACAAGAACATCGATGTCGTCGAACTGCGCGCCCGCGTCGGCATGGTGTTCCAGAAACCCAACCCGTTCCCGAAGTCGATCTACGAGAACGTCGCCTACGGCCCGCGCATCCATGGGCTGGCCAAGCGCAAGTCCGACATGGACCAGATCGTCGAGCAGAGCCTTAAGAAGGCTGCGATCTGGAACGAGGTCAAGGACCGCCTGCAGGAGCCCGGCACCGGCCTGTCCGGCGGCCAGCAGCAGCGCCTGTGCATCGCGCGCGCCATCGCCGTGTCGCCGGAGGTGATCCTGATGGACGAGCCCTGCTCGGCGCTCGATCCGATCGCCACCGCCCGTGTCGAGGAGCTGATCGACGAACTGCGCCAGAACTACACGATCGTCATCGTCACCCACTCGATGCAGCAGGCGGCGCGCGTGTCGCAGCGTACAGCGATGTTCCATCTCGGCTATCTCGTCGAGGAGGGCGCCACCGACAAGATGTTCACCAACCCCGACGACAAGCGCACCCAAGACTACATTACCGGCCGCTTCGGCTGAGCCGTCCGGCGGGGTGAATTTTCAGGCACGAGGACCAAGATCATGGGTGAACATACCGTCGCCTCCTTCGATGAAGAGCTCGGGCAGATCAGCAAGCTGATCCGCGACATGGGCGATCTGGCCGGCTCGATGGTCAGCGGCTCGACCAGGGCGCTGCTCAATTCGGACAATGCGCTGGCACAGCGTGTCGTTTCCGACGACGCCATCATGGATGCGCGCCAGCGCGAACTGGACGACCGCGCCATCACGCTGATCGCCAAGCGCCAGCCGATGGCCAACGATCTGCGCGCCGTGGTCGGCTCGATCCGCATGGCCGGCGACCTCGAGCGCATCGGCGATCTCGCCAAGAACATCGCCAAACGCGTCGGCACCGTGGGCTTGAGCGTCACGCCGCGCGACCTCTCGCACTCCATCGATGCCATGGCGCAACTGGTGCTGATCCAGGTGCAAGGCGTCGTCGAGGAATATGCCGCCACCGATGCGGCAGCGCTTGCAAAACTCAGGAATGACGACGAGCGCATCGACGTCAAATACACGTCCGTGTTTCGTGAGCTCTTGACCTACATGATGGAAGACCCTCGCAACATCACCGCCTGCACGCATCTCTTGTTCTGCGCCAAGAATCTTGAGCGCATCGGCGATCATGTCACCAACATCGCCGAAAATGCGTATTATGTGCTGACCGGCCAGCAATTGCCCGCCAATCGTCCGAAGCAGGACGAGACGGCGATGGCCACGCCGGCCTGATGAGGGTGAACTGCCTATGATCGCGCCACGCATCATGGTCGTGGAGGACGAGGAGCCGCTAGGCGTGCTCCTCCGCTACAACCTCGAATCCGAAGGCTATCAAGTCGAGGTGGTGACACGCGGCGACGAGGCCGAGATCCGCCTGCAGGAAAACGTGCCCGATCTCCTGGTGCTCGACTGGATGGTGCCCGCTGTTTCCGGCATCGAGCTCTGCCGGCGGCTTAGAGTGCGGCCCGAAACCGAGCGGCTGCCGATCATCATGCTGACCGCGCGCGGTGAGGAAAGCGATCGCGTGCGCGGCCTGTCCACCGGCGCCGACGACTATCTGGTCAAGCCATTCTCGACGCCGGAGTTCATGGCGCGCGTGAAGGCGCTGCTGCGCCGGGCCAAGCCGGAAGTGCTGTCCAGCGTGCTCAAGGTCGGCGACATCGTGCTCGACCGCGAGTCGCACCGTGTCTACCGCAAGAAGAGCGAGATCAGGCTCGGACCGACCGAGTTCCGGCTGCTCGAATTCATGATGCGCCATCCCGGCCGCGTGTTCTCGCGCAGCCAACTGCTCGACAATGTCTGGGGCGAGACGATCTATATAGACGAGCGAACCGTCGACGTGCATGTCGGGCGGCTGCGCAAGGCCGTCAACAACGGCCGCATGCCGGATGTCATCCGTACCATTCGCGGCGCCGGCTACGCGATCAGGGAAGACTAGGATCCTGCGCGTCGCGCCGTTGCCGGCCATTCACGCGACATGCTTGCCGGATTTGGGCTGAATACCCGGCGCAAAAATCTCCTGGTCGACGAAGCCGAGCGCGCGCGTGGCACAGCCTTCGCGGATCAGCGGCAGCTCGTTGGGCTCGGTGTCGAAGGAGATCGACTTCGAGTGCTGGCCGCCGGCGGTCTGGGCGATCGCTTCGCGCAATGCCGGTTCGATCAGGTCGAACGCGGCGGCGCTGACGCCGACCATGGCGACGGGGGCCGGGTCGATCAGCGCAAACAGGCTGCCGAGGCCGAAGCCGAGCGCCTCACCGGCCCTGCGATAGGCTTCGCGCTCCGGTCCGTCCGTCTCTCGCGCACGAGCGGCCAGCGCCCGCATATCAGCGTCGCCGATATCGACCGGCTCGGCATCCTCGCCCATCATTTTGGCGCTGCGCCAGATGGCGTAGTTTCCGGCATAGGCTTCCACGCAGCCGCGCCGCCCGCAGCGGCAGAGCGCGCCGCCCGGACGGTGGATCATGTGGCCGAACTCGCCGCCCGAGGAATGGGTGCCGGTGAACAGTTCGCCTTTCAGCACCAGCCCCATGCCGATGCCGTGCGACAAGAGGATCGCGATGAAATTGTCGCGGTAGCGCTCGGGCTGGCGCCATTGCAGGGCCACCGCCATCATATTGCAGTCGTTCTCCATGGTGGCAGGAATGCCGAATTCCGCTTCCAACATGTCGGCGAAGGCAATGTCGGTCAGTGGCGTGATTGGCGACCACAGCATGGCCCGCGCCTGCGAATCGGTGATGCCCTGGATGCCCATGGCAATGCGGGCGATGCTCTGGACATCGAGGTCCGGGTCCGCGAGACGCCGCCCGACGATTGCTACGCATTCGCCGATCAGCTCGTCGCGCGGCATGGTCAGCGTGTCGAGCCGGCGCTGTTCTTCCGCGACCACCTGGCCGGCATAGTCGATGACGGTGACGGAGAGGAAGTTCAGCGACAGCACCACGGTCATGACCGCCGCCGCTTCCGGGTTGAGGCCAAGGCCGACCTGCGGCCGGCCGCGTTTCAGCGAGCCGGTCTCGCCAGGCTTGCCTTCAATCAGGATGCCTTCTTGAATTAGATCAGACGAGATTGCCGATATCGTCGAATGGCTGAGGCCGGTGGTCGCCGCAATCTCGGTCCGCGACGGCTGGCCGGCCCGGCGCACGGCCGAAATCACCATCGCACGGTTGCGACGGCGCAGATCGTCGTGGCGGATCCCAACCGACATTTGTTTTCCTCCCGGCCTCCTCGCGCCTCATGATAGTGAAGGCGTTCGACGGCACCAGCCAAATATTGGCAGACGCCGGCAGCCCTGTCATTGTTTATTGCGGAGCTCGAAAAAATTCGGCAACGCCATCAGAATCCATCAGAATCGATGTTGACAGTGCCTTATCATTGAACCAGTATTTTTTCGAGGCTCGAAAAAATGGAGCCTCTGTGTGCCGGCCCTCGGGCCAGTTTTGTCGCGCCGCGCGCGGCGCAGGGAGGGTTTATCATGAACAGATTTGCAGCCGCCATGCTGGCGGGCGCCGCCATGTCGCTGACGCTGGTCTCGGTCGCGCAGGCGAAGGACAAGGTCATCGGCGTCTCCTGGTCGAACTTCCAGGAAGAGCGCTGGAAGACGGACGAGGCGGCGATGAAGACGGCGATCGAAGCCGCCGGCGACAAGTACATTTCCGCCGACGCGCAGTCCAATCCCGGCAAGCAGCTGACCGACGTCGAAAGCCTGATCTCACAAGGCGCCAACGCGCTGATCGTCCTGGCGCAGGACGCGTCGGCCATCGGCCCGGCGGTGCAGAAGGCGCTGGACGAAGGCATTCCGGTCGTCGGCTATGACCGCCTGATCGAGAACAAGGACGTCTTCTACCTGACCTTCGACAACAAAGAAGTCGGCCGCATGCAGGCCCGCGAAGTGTTCAAGGCGAAGCCCGAGGGCAACTATGTCTTTATCAAGGGCTCTGGCTCGGATCCGAATGCCGATTTCCTGTTCTCGGGCTCGATGGAAGTGCTCAAGGAAGCCATCGACTCGGGCAAGATCAAGAATGTCGGCGAGGCCTATACCGATGGCTGGCTGCCGGCCAATGCCCAGAAGAACATGGAACAGTTCCTGACCGCCAATGACAACAAGGTCGATGCCGTGGTTGCGGCCAATGACGGCACAGCCGGCGGCGTTGTCGCCGCGCTGACGGCGCAGGGCCTTGCCGGAACGGTTCCGGTCTCGGGCCAGGACGGCGACCATGCCGCTCTGAACCGCATCGCGCTCGGCACGCAGACGGTGTCGGTGTGGAAGGACGCGCGCGAACTCGGCAAGAACGCCGCCGAGATCGCCTCGCAGCTTGCCGATGGCAAGAAGACCGGCGACATTGCCGGCGCCAAGGACTTCACCACGCCTGGCGGCAACACCGTCAAGTCGCTGTTCCTGACCCCCGTCGCGATCACCAAGGACAACCTCAACGTCGTCATCGACGCCGGCTGGATCAAGAAGGACGAAGTCTGCACGGGCGTCGCCGCCGGCAGCGTCGCGGCTTGCAACTGATCTCGACGACTTGAAGAAATGAGGCGCCCCGGGGGTGCAGGCGCGGGGGGTTTTGTACGAGAATTGTGTTTTTCAGGCATCGGCGGCCAGCTTGGAGGGGGGGGGGCGGGGCCCGCGCCCCACGGGCACCCGCGGGGGGGCATGCCGTG